>JBFIZG010000054.1:0-13715 GCA_041604955.1 Gemmatimonadales bacterium
CGCCGCCAACCACAGCATCGAAGAGATCAGGACGCAACTGGAAGTGGATTCGTTGGGGTACCTTTCCCTCTCTGGGACACTCACCGCCTGTGGCACGGGCGACTCGGGATACTGTCACGCCTGCTTCTCGGGCGACTACCCGACCGAGATCCCGGCGCTCGTGGGCGCCGGGACGGTCACGGATGCGAATGGGCACACTTGCTGACACGAGCTGCACCAGCCTTGAAGACGCTCGATGACTGACCGGACCAACGGCGGCAAGGCCGTGTTTTCGTTCGGAAACGGCCGCGCTGACGGCCATGCCGGCATGTCGGACATTCTGGGAGGCAAGGGTGCGAACGTCGCCGAGATGACCCGCATCGGGATCCCGGTCCCGCCCGGCTTCACCATCTCGGCGAAGATGTGTCAGGCCTATCTCGAGCTCGGGGAGATTTCCGACCACCTCCGTGAGGAAGTGACTCAGGCCATGCGACGCCTCGAGGAGGCGAGTGGTCGGCGCTTCGGAGATCCCGATGATCCCTTGCTCGTGTCGGTGCGTTCGGGCGGGAAGTTCTCCATGCCTGGAATGATGGACACGATTCTGAACCTCGGGCTCACCGACCAAACGGCCAAAGCTCTCGCACGCCAGTCGAATAATCCCCCCTTCGCGTACGATTCCTATCGTCGCTTCGTCGAAATGTACGGAAGGGTCGTCTACGGCATCGGCGATGACGCCGAGGGTGTCGATCCGTTCGAGCGCGTACTGCGCACGGCGGAGCAGGAACGACACGTGAGCCGGGCGATCGACCTTTCGCCTACCGATCTCCTCTCGCTGGTGTCCGAATTCAAGGAGCTGGTTCGCCGACTCACCGGCTCGCGGTTCCCCGAGGATCCGTGGGAGCAGCTGTGGGGTGCGATTGGCGCCGTCTTCACCAGCTGGACCAACCGACGAGCGGTCGACTACCGGCGTATGAACGGCATTCCCGACGATCTCGGAACCGCCGTGACAGTCATGGCGATGGTGTTCGGCAACCTCGGGGAGGACTCCGGGTCAGGCGTCGCGTTTTCGCGAGACCCCTCGACAGGTGAAAAGCGTCTCTTCGGCGAGTTCCTCTCGAACGCGCAAGGCGAGGACGTGGTCGCCGGTACGCGCGACCCCGAACCCCTCGAATCGATGGGTGAGCGCCTGCCGGACGCGTACCGGGAGTTTGCGCGCACCGCCGCCCTGCTCGAGCGACACTACCGGGATATGCAAGATCTCGAGTTCACCGTCGAACGGGGGAAGCTCTATCTGCTCCAAACCCGGACCGGCAAACGCACCGCTCGGGCCGCCGTGCGGGTCGCCGTCGAGATGGTTGCCGAGGGGGCGATCGATCGCCGGACCGCAGTGTCCCGCATCGATCCGAATCAACTGAACCAACTGCTCCACCCCACCATCGACGCCAACGCGCGGGTCGAACCGATCGCGCGCGGCCTACCCGCTTCTCCGGGCGCCGCCGTGGGCAAGGTCGTGTTCGACGCCGACACCGCCGCCGAACGCGGAGCTGCCGGTGAACCCGTGATCCTGGTACGCCGGGAGACCAGCCCGGACGACTTCCACGGGATGGTCGCGGCACAGGCCATTCTCACCGCGCGGGGTGGCATGACGAGCCACGCAGCGGTGGTGGCACGCGGCATGGGGAAGTGTTGCGTCGCAGGCGCGCGGGACCTCGAGGTGGACCCGGTCAGACGCATTTTCAGCGCCAACGGTGTCATCGTGAGAGAAGGCGACTGGCTGACGCTCGACGGATCGGCGGGCCGGATCATTCTCGGTCGCGCCCCGCTCGCGATGCCGGAACCGGGTGCGGAGTTCGACACCCTCATGGCCTGGGCTGACGAGTTTCGCGCGATGGGCGTCCGCGCCAACGCCGATACCCCGGAAGACGCGGCACAAGCGCGGACGTTTGGGGCCGAAGGCATCGGGCTCTGCCGCACGGAACACATGTTTTTTGAGGGTGATCGGATCCACACGATGCGCGAGATGATTCTGGCCACCGATCTCCAGGGTCGGCGTCGCGCGTTGATCAAGCTGCTCCCCATGCAGCGATCCGACTTCGCCGGCATCTTCAAAGCCATGGACGGGTTACCGGTTACGATCCGGCTCCTCGATCCACCCCTGCACGAGTTCTTGCCGCGTGACCCCTCCGAAGTCCAGCGGCTCGCCACTGGAATGGGACTGAGTGTCTCGGCCGTTCAGCGAGTGATTGACGGACTGACCGAATCGAACCCGATGCTGGGACATCGCGGCTGCCGCTTGGGGATTCTGTACCCCGAGATCACCGAGATGCAGGTTCACGCGATCATCGAGGCGGCGTGCGACGTCACCGAAGAGGGTGTGACGGTGCTCCCGGAGATCATGGTGCCCCTGGTTGCTCACGTCGAAGAACTGCGGCAGCAGACGGAGCTGGTGCGGCACACCGCGGATCGAATCCTCGCCGAGCGAAAATGCGAAATCCGGTATCTGGTCGGCACCATGGTCGAGCTGCCGCGAGCCGCCCTGACGGCGGACAAGATCGCCAAAGTGGCCGATTTCTTCTCGTTTGGGACCAATGACCTGACACAGACGACGTTCGGGTTGTCGCGAGACGACGCCGGTCGATTCCTACCGTACTACGTCGATAAAGGCATCCTCCCGTCCGACCCATTTCAGACGATCGATCAAGAGGGTGTGGGGAAACTCATTGAAATGGGGACGCGTCTCGGCCGTCGGAGAAACCCGAAGCTCAAGGTTGGGGTGTGTGGTGAGCATGGAGGCGACCCGGCGTCAGTGAACTTCTTTCAGCATGTCGGCATCAACTACGTCTCCTGCTCGTCCTTTCGGGTCCCCATCGCACGACTTGCGGCCGCCCAGGCTTCGCTAGGCGCGCAACGGCCCGTCGACTAACGCCCGTCCTTCAGCCGGGCGAACCCCGGGTCAAGACGGGATCCGGACCCGCTTCGCCGTCACCAGTTCCACCGGGGCTCCGAGCCGCAGCTGATCCACCGAATCGGTCACGAACAGCATTCCCTTATAAGACGTCAGGTAACGGTGGTACGGTCGGAAGACACCCATCCGGGCGGTAACGACGAGTGGAGCCTCCATTCGATAAACGAGCAGCGTGAAATCGGCCGGCTCGACCCGGATCGTCGAACCAGTCGCGGTGATCGCTTTGATGGCGGCTGTCTCGCGATCCGCTTCTTCCGACATGTGTCCTCGCTTCGCTGTCGAGAGTCTATGCCGATATATGCGACAGACGATGCCAGAAAGACAGACAGTGTGGACAACTCTTCGAGCGGCGACGCGCTAGTGTGACACCCGACCACAGCTGCCACGGCACGTTAGGTTGTCGCTGTCAACCTATTGTAGGACAAAGAACTACGCCTATCACCTGAACCAGCCTCACAGCCTGATAGTGCGTCCGAGCGAAATCCACGTCCCCCCTGGTCACGCCGATTATCCACCCCAAAATGACATAAAAAAAAGAGCCGCGCCCGGCCCTTTCTTTCGATGCTGATGGAGGCGCGGGGAATCGAACCCCGGTCCGAGCCTCGATCCGAAATCGCTTCTACGTGTGTAGGCCGCGCTTTAAGGTCTCCAGCGGCAGGCACGCAGCCATCCAACCACCGGACAAGCCTTCAAGAACTTTCGCGACGACCCCGAAGGCGAGAGCCGTCTCTAGCCTGACTTATCGATACCTGCGGGCCGTCCCAGGCAAACCGCTTCGCAGGCATGGTGCGAGAAGCGTAAAGCTTACGCAGCCAGAGCCAAATCAGTGTTGGCAATTGTGTTGTTTCCCAGCTGTTTTACCAGGATCCGGGAACCTGGACACGCAACGAGATCCTCACTAGACCCGTCGAAGCCAGTCGCCCCCCTTTCTCTAGACACAAGACGCACCTAAATGTACCAATCAGAAACACTTACGACAACTATGCTACCCCACGGCCCGCGTGGGTTCCAGATACTCCGCAAAAACACGCTCCACTTCGGCCATGGATTCGATCTGATAGAGCCGGGCACGCAGCTCCCCCGCCCCCGGGAGACCCTTGGTGTACCAACCCAAGTGCTTTCGAAATTCCAAGGCGGTGCGCCGATCGTTGCCCTTGATCTCGAGTTGGAGCCGCGCGTGCCGACGCGCGACCGCAAAGCGCTCGACTGCGCCAGGCGTGGGTCGAGGTGTCTTCCCGTCCAACAGGGCCCTGGCCTGCTGAAAGATCCAGGGGTTTCCGAACGATCCTCGGGCAATCATGACTCCTCGGCACCCGGTCTGGCGCTGCATCTCGACCGCGTCGGCGGCGGTCTTCACGTCGCCGTTCCCGATGACAGGAATCTCGAGCGCGTCGACCACCAACGCGATTTCCTCCCAGGCGGCGCCTCCACGGTACATCTGGGTCCGTGTCCGCGGGTGGAGTGTCAAGCAAACCGCCCCGGCATCCTGACACTTGAGCGCGATCGACACCGGATCCCGGGTCGCTTCGTCCCAGCCACTCCGAATCTTGACCGTCACCGGCAAGTGCGTGGCGGCACGCGTTCGCCGAATGATCTGGGCCACCAGATCGAGGTCCTTCAAACACCCCGAGCCGCCATTTCGCTTGACGACCTTTTTGACCGGGCACCCGAAGTTGATATCGATGAAGTCCGGTGCATAGTGTTCCGTCAACAGCCCGGCCGCCTCCGCCATGCTGGTGGGATCCGCCCCATAGATCTGAATCCCAATCGGCCGTTCCTGCTTCGTGAAATACGCGCCGTCGTGCACGTTCTTGAGGCCTCGCCTCAAACCCTCGCTGGAAAGAAACTCTGAGACCACCACATCGGCGCCAAACGCGCGGCAGAGCCTCCGAAACGGGGGTTCAGAGACGCCGGCCATGGGCGCCAGATAGAGCGGAATCCGGGAATCCGGGATATCGAGGAACTTCATACGGCCATCATCTTAACGAGCCCCGACGTGCGCGGCAACAGAACTGTTTGACAGCCGACTCGTCAACCGATTAGCTTGCGCGCTCTCTGCGCGCGAGACACAATACCGATATGCATCTCAGAGATTTTTTTTCGCCCGAGGCCATTCAGTTGAACCTCGAGGCCAACGCGAAGGACGAAATCCTGAGTGAGCTGGTCTCATTGCTCCAGCTCGATGAAAAATCCGAGGCGATTCTCGTCAAGATGCTGAAGCGGCGGGAGAACCTCGGCTCGACGGGGATCGGACGCGGAATCGCGATTCCCCATTGCCGATCCCTCGGCGTCTCGCATCTCCGCGTGGCCTTCGGACGAAAGCCAGGTGGGCTCGATTTCAAGGCGATCGACCAAAAACCCGTCCACAACTTCTTCCTCATCGTCGCACCGCCACTCGAGGTCTCCAATCAGTATCTGCCCGTCCTCGGCAAGATCGCGCAATTCGCGAAAGAGGCAGACGTACCGGAACGGCTCGCTCGTCTGGAGCACCCACAGGATTTTCTGGATCTGGTTTCTGAGAAGGACGGGTAGCTCACTCCCATTCGATTGTCGCCGGTGGTTTCGAGCTCACGTCGTACACCACGCGGTTCACACCCTCGACCTCGTTGATCAACCGGGTGGCGATTCTCGCCAACAGCTCGTGTGTGAAGGGGTACCAGTCGGCCGTCATGCCGTCGGTACTCGTTACTGCCCGGAGCGCGACCACGTTCTCGTACGTTCGCTGATCTCCCATGACCCCAACCGATTGAACCGGTAGCAACGCGGCAAACGCTTGCCAGATGTCGTCGTAGCATCCGGCCTCTCGAATTTCCTCGATGTAGATGGCGTCGGCCCTGCGAAGGGTATCGAGTGCGGGGCGTGTCACCTCGCCGATGATTCGGATCGCGAGTCCGGGACCCGGGAAGGGGTGTCGGCCCACGATTTGTTCGGCCAGCCCAAGCTCACGTCCCACACGCCGGACTTCATCCTTGAACAGCTCTCGCAAGGGTTCGATGAGTGCGAAGGGAAGGTCTGGGCGGAGCCCACCGACATTGTGGTGGGTCTTGATCGTCGCCGAGGGACCGCCGCGGGGAGAGACGGATTCGATCACGTCCGGGTACAGGGTTCCCTGCACCAAGAACCCGACGTTGTCGCCAACCTCCTTCGCGGCCGCTTCGAACACATCGATAAACGTGTGCCCGATGATTCGTCGTTTCTCCTCTGGATCAACCACGCCATCGAGGCGGGACAAAAACTGGTCGGCCGCGTCGACCACGCGGAGGTCGATACCGAGGTGCGACCGAAACACGTGTTCCACCTGGTCGCGCTCGTGCAATCGTAAGAGACCGTGATCGACCAGAATGCAGGTCAATCGATTTCCGAGCGCGCGGTGAACCAACGCCGCCGCGACAGCCGAATCGACCCCGCCCGACAGCCCGCAAATCGCGCGGCGTTGGGTCCCCACCTGCGATTGGATCTCCTCGATCTTGGACTGGATGAAATGCCCGGCCGTCCACAGCGGCTCACACGCACAGATCGAGAGCACGAAGTTCTGCAACATCTCTTCGCCGCGGTTCGTGTGGGCGACTTCCGGATGGAACTGCACGCCGAATTGTTTGGTCGCTGGGTTTGCGATACCGGCAATTTCGCTGTTCGCGCTCGACGCGGTAATGGTAAAACCCGGAGGCGGCGTGGTCACGCGGTCGCCATGACTCATCCACACCGAGACGGCTTCCTCGCGATCGAACCCGGCAAAAAGCCCGATCGGCTCTCGAACCCGAATTTCCGCCCGACCATATTCCCGCTGGGACGCAGTTTCCACAGTCCCGCCGGCCTCTCGCGCCAGGAGATAGAGCCCGTAGCAAACGCCCAATAACGGAATGCCGAGCGCGAGTATCTCCGGATCGAGTTGCGGTGCACCCTCTTCGTAGATGGAACTCGGACCGCCCGAGAGCACAATGCCCTTGGGCGACAACGTTGCGATGGTGGCAGCAGAAACCGGGACGGGCACGATCTCGCAGTAGACGTTGCACTCCCTGACCCGTCGCGCGATCAGCTGAGTGTACTGCGATCCGTAGTCCAGGATCAGGATGCCGTTTCGAATCTCGCTCATTCGTCCGGCACCCGATCGTCTGAGGACGCGCGCGGCACTCGCTCACCACGCATGAGATCGTCAGCGGACTCGCGATCGCGAATGACGGACCACTCATCTGTCTGAACCAACACCTCCGGTGCGCGGGGCCGCGAGTTATACGCCGAACTCATGGAGAACCCGTACGCGCCGGCGCCCAGCAGCGCGAGGATTGCGCCGGGCCCGGCTCCCGACAATTCGGTGTACGAGCCAAACGCATCACCCGATTCACAGATCGGTCCGACGACGTGTACGGGACTGTTTCCGTCGATCGCCTTGTCGGCCGACGCGGGAACAATGACGCGGATCGCGTGCTTCGCGCCGTACAGGCTTGGACGAAGAAAATCGTTCATCCCAGTGTCAACGATCACGAATTGGACATTGCCGGAGCGCTTGGTATACAGGCACGTCATGAGCAGGGATCCCGCGTTGCCCACGAGAAACCGGCCTGGCTCAACTGCGATGGGAATCGCGAGCGCCTCCCACAACGGTCGCACCGCCGCCACGAACTCGGCGGCGCCAAGGGCCTGCTCGTCTGTATAGTGAATTCCCAGTCCCCCACCGACACTCACGAATTCCAGGTCGCGAGCCACCGGCCCCATGCAGCGCACCAGCTCCACGAGTCGCTCCGCGCCCTCGCGATACGGGCCCGCTTCCGTGACCTGCGACCCGATGTGCATGCCTACGCTCCGGAGTCGCAGAAACCGGCTCGACGCAACGCGGCGAGCCAGGTCCGCGGCGTCTTCGATCGGCACACCGAACTTGAGTCCTTGATGCCCCGTCCGAACGTATGGGTGACTCTTGGTGACGACGTCAGGATTCACCCGGATCCCCACGTTACACATGATCTCTCTGGAACCCGCCAACTCGTCCAGAAGCTCGAGTTCGCCAGACGATTCCACGTTCACCAGACCAATGCCCGTTTCGACGGCATCTTCCAACTCCGCGGCGGTCTTTCCGACGCCACTGAATACGATATCGTTTGGAGCAAAGCCCGCGCGAAGCGAGCGGACCAGTTCCCCCCCGGAGACGATGTCCACGCCGGCGCCCAGCGAACGAACCAGATCCAGAATGGCGAGCGTACTGTTCGCCTTGACCGAGTAGTACACTCGGTGGGGAATCTCGGCAAACGCCTCCGTCAGCTCGTTGTACTGGCGGCGGATCGACTCGACATCGTAGACGTAGGCGGGCGTCCCGACGGCGACGGCGATCTCTTGCAGCGTCTTCGGGGAGAGGCTCAGTACGCCTTGGCCCATACGGCTTCGGCGACGGCGGGCTTGTCACACCAGACACACGCAGTCGGCGCAGGGTCGGTTCGAAAGTCGGGACCGGGAAGCACGCGGATCGTTGCCTTGGTCTGCGTCTTGATGTCATCTTCGCAGACGGCGTTCCCACAGTACCCGGCGTACGCGAACCCTCCCGCCCCCGCCATCAGATCGACCAACTGTTGCTTTCCGACGCCCCGGTACGAATTCGCTTCACGGCGCTCGATCGCGGTCTCGAGCAACGCGGCCTGTATCTCGTCGAGGCCGCTCTCGACGGCCGTCACGAGTTCCGACAGCGGGACCGGTGTCTTGCCTCCGGTCCGGCGAGCGAGCATGGCCTGATCCTTGTCCAAATCGCGGGGGCCGAGTTCGAGACGCACGGGCACGCCGCGCGCTTCCCACTCGTAATACTTTGCGCCCGGCTTCATGCCGTCTCGGTCGTCGAGATGCACTCGCACTCCCCGTGCCTTCAGGGTGTCCCGAATTTCATCACCCGATCGCAACACCCGGGCTTTGTCCTCGTCGCTCTTCCAGATGGGCACGATCACACACTGCACCGGTGCAAGACGGGGAGGACAAACGAGCCCGACATCGTCGCTGTGGGTCATGATGAGCCCACCGATCAGCCTCCAGGACACGCCCCACGACGTACTCCACACATACTCGAGATCACCGGCCGCGTTCTGGAACTGCACGTCGAACGCCTTGGCAAAATTCTGTCCGAGGAAATGGGAGGTACCGGCCTGGAGCGCGCGATTATCCTGCATCAACCCTTCACAGGAGTAGGTCTCCTCCGCGCCGGCGAATCGCTCGGACGGCGTCTTCACTCCCGTGACGACGGGCAACGCCATCCATTCCTCCATAAACGTGCGGTAAATTCCCAACATGAGATCGGCCTCTTCTTCGGCCTCCTGCTTCGTGGCATGCGCGGTATGGCCTTCCTGCCACAGGAACTCCGTGGTCCGCAGGAACAACCGCGTTCGCATCTCCCACCGCACCACGTTCGTCCACTGGTTGAGCAGAATGGGAAGATCCCGGTGACTCTGAATCCACTTGCCAAACATGGCGTACATGATCGTCTCGGACGTGGGCCGCACGATTAACGGTTCCTCGAGTTCCTTTCCGCCACCGTGCGTCACTACAGCCGTCTCCGGGGCAAACCCCTCGACGTACTCGGCCTCTTTCTCCAAATAGCTCTTGGGAATGAACAGCGGGAAATAGGCGTTCTCGTGACCGGTCGCCTTGAACATCTCGTCCAACGCACCCTGCATCAGCTCCCAAATCCGATACCCTCTCGGGCGAACCACCATGCAGCCGCGAACCGGCGAATAATCTGCCAATTCCGCTCGCATGATCACGTCGTTGTACCACGCCGCAAAATCTTCCGCCCTCGGCGTGATCCCCCGCTTTGCGCTCATGTCCCCACCCTATTTCTGTTGGCCGAGCGGTGTCTCATCAGAGGAGAGGTGATGCTTCGGCCTGCTTGGTCCAGAACGACGGCTCCAACACCTCGTCGGCCCCGACGCGGGATTCCTCTCCGGTCGCCAGGTGCCGCACGACGACTTCCTCTGCCTGACGCTCGTCTGGTCCGACGATCAGCGCGTGCTTCGCCTCGCGCGCAGCGGCGAGCTTGAGTTGCTTGGCAACGGGCTGCGTGCGAAGCGAGAACTCCACCGACAAGCCCAAATCGCGCAGACGGTGCGCCAAACCCCATACGTAGGGGGCGTCATCACTCGAGACACTGACGAGAAACGCATCGAGGCGACTCCGAACAACCAGCGGTTCCGCGCGGGTCTGGAGGATCTCAGCAAGCACCACGTCGCCCATGCCAAATCCCACGGCTGGCAGATTGACGGACCCAAGCGCTTCGAGCAAGCCATCGTAACGCCC
This sequence comes from Gemmatimonadales bacterium, assembly GCA_041604955.1. Lineage (GTDB taxonomy): Bacteria > Gemmatimonadota > Gemmatimonadetes > Gemmatimonadales > GWC2-71-9 > JBFHWR01. The sequence goes on from JBFIZG010000054.1 coordinate 10,211, forward strand.
GCCGCCGCAAATTGCCCGCAGCGACCCACCGGCGTCGAACAGTTCGAACACGATTCCCGTGTAGTACGCCAACCCCCGGACGATGGAGAAATCGACCTCGACGAATTCTCCGAGACCCATCGCAGTCAACGCGGCTACGCATTTGTGGAGATCTGTTCCCGCGTTTGCGTCCTTGGCGCCCTTCGTGAGGGCTGCATCCATCGCGTCGAGCCCCTTGACGTCCCCGACCGCCAGGACACGATCCGCCATGTCGCGCGAGATGCTCAACGCGTCAGCAAGCTTGTCTCGCAAGACGTCGCGTGGCGCGCGCCCGCTCTTGTCGATGTGTTGCAACGCAACGTCGACCTGTGCATCCTCGAGCCCACGAGCGATGAGTAACACTCGCAGAACGCGGCGATCGGAGATCTTGACGCGCACGTCTCGTGGCCCCAATCCAAACGCCCGCATCACATCGAGCGCGGCTGCGATCAACTCGGCGTCCGCAAGCGGTCCGGCCTCGCCGATCACATCCATGTTCAGCTGGTAGTGCTCCCGAAGACGGCCTCGTTGCGGTCGCTCGTAACGAAACAGCTGTGGCATCGAGTACCACCGAATCGGTTTCTTGAGTCCCTGGGCACGCGCCGCCACCATGCGGGCGAGGGTCGGCGTCATTTCGGGGCGGAGCGCAACGGCCCGGCCGCCCCGGTCCTCGAACGTGTACAGCTGTCCAACGATCTCGTCGCCGCTCTTCTTGGTATAGAGATCCAGCGGCTCGAGCGGCGGCCCGTCGTACTCTTCGAATCCGTACCGCTCCGCCACGTCGCGCCACACCGACAAGATGTAGCTGCGCAGCGCAGCCTCGTCGGGATAGAGATCGCGAAAACCCGGAAGTCCCTGTGAATCCATGGGCAGCAATCTACCCGAGCGGCTGGAACCCGGGCAACCGACTCATCGCATCACCTACAGTGTAGAACGAGCCCGTGACCAACACCGTGGACGCCCCGGTGCGCGCATCGTGAAGCGCTCGCTCGAAATCGTCCGACACGACTGCCCCAGGAACGACCGACTGCGCCTGCTCGAGATTTCAGCGACGCCCAGGAGGAGTCGTGGGTGACGCCACCAGCCAGAGGCGATCGGTCACCGTTCGGAGCAGTGACAGCATCGTCGCCCAGTCTTTGTCGGCGAGGATACCCACCACGGCGTGGACCGGCGGTGCGACTTCACATTGACCCATCGTTTCCACCAGCGACTTCATGGAGTCCACGTTGTGGGCAACGTCAAACAACCAGTACCCCCGTCGATCGAACCGGCCCGGGAGGTACGCCCCGGCAATGCCCCGGCGGATCGCGTCGTCCGACGGTCGCCATTCAACGGGCAGTCTCCGCAGAATGAGGTCAGCGACCGCAGCGTTCCGACGCTGATGGGCGCCCGCAAACCCGACGCCCTCGTCGTAGCGCACGTCGCTCGGAACGAGAACCGGGTACGCGCCTTTCCGCAGGGCGTGCGCTTCCAAGGCCCTCGCGAGTTGCGGGTCGCGCTCACCAATCACAAAAGGAATCCCGTGCTTGGCGATCCCGGCCTTCTCCGCTGCAATGTCCTCGAGCGAATCGCCCAGGTAGTCAGCATGATCCCGTCCAACCGAGACGACGGCGCTCACGAGCGGGGTCACCACGTTGGTGCTGTCCAACCGCCCTCCCATCCCCACTTCAACGACCACAACGTCGGCGCCCCGTGCGGCGAAATCGGCGAACGCAATGGCCGTCAGCGCCTCGAAGAAGCTCGCCTCGCTGGACTCGATGTCGTCCCGCAATCGTGTGGTCCACATGGCGACCGCCTCCTCGGTAATCGGACGATCGTTGACCACGATGCGCTCACGGGCATCGACCAGATGGGGAGACGTATAGAGGCCGGTGCGGTGTCCCGCTTCCCGGAGGGCCTGATACACCATGGCCGCAACCGACCCTTTGCCGTTCGTGCCGCCGATATGGACCGTATGGAAGTGGCGCTCGGGATTGCCCAGGCTCGAGAGCAATGTCTGGACCGGGCCGAGAGACCATGCGATACGACCTGCTGCGCGCGGAAACAGAAAGCCGAGAGCTTCCTGATAGCTGAGGGTCAGGAGGTCGCCTCCGAAGACTCCATACCCAACATCATGCGGAGCAACTCCGCCGTGGTGTGACGGAGCTCCGAACGGGGCACGACACGATCGATCATGCCGTGTTCCACGAGGAACTCCGCCGTTTGGAATCCAGAGGGGAGTTCCTGCCCAATGGTCTGTTTGATCACTCTCGGACCGGCAAACCCGATGACCGCCGCCGGCTCCGCGATGTTGACGTCGCCCTGCATGGCGAAGGAGGCCGAAACCCCTCCGGTGGTCGGGTTGGTGACGATCGATATGTAAGGAATCCCTCGGCGTTTCAGCTCGGCGATGCGCGTGGATGTCTTTGCCATCTGCATCAAGCTCAGGACGCCCTCCTGCATGCGCGCTCCCCCCGATGTCGAGACGATCACTAGGGGCGCCTGCTCGTCCAGCGACCGGGACGCAAGCCGGGCAATGCGCTCTCCAACAACCGAGCCCATGCTCCCACCCATGTAGGCAAATTCCATGACGCCGAGACCGATTGGGATACCGGTGAGCGTGGCCCCGCCGGTCACCACGGCCTCGCTTCGACCGGACTTCTGTTCGGCCCGCTCCAGTCGCTCCGCGTAACCCTCGAAATTCAGAGCATCGACCGACCGAAGATTGCCATACAGTTCCACGAACGAGTTGGGGTCGGCGAGGATTTCGATGTATCGACGGGCGTTGATCCGTCTGTGCCATCCGCAGTCGGTACAGACCTGGAGGGCACGCTCGAATTTCTCGCTGATATCGACGTTGCCGCAGGCTTCACACTTGTCCCAAGCATCTGCCGGAATCTCCAGCCGGTCCCGCTTGGGTGTGCGTGACTTCCGATCTTTCCGAAACCAAGCCAACTGTCTCTATCCTCTTTCGGGAATGGGAATCGACGACGTGTTCCACCCGACGGGTGCCGCCCAAATTTCGCTCCGCTGTACGCGAGGTCGCCACCCCGAGATCGAGCACCTATGTCGGGGCATAGCCAAGGCCTCTCGAGTCCCACGACACACGGAGCGCGAGCCCCATCGCGACGGCCGACGTGATCAGAAAGGAACCGCCGTAGGAAAAGAACGGCAGGGGGATGCCGGTGATCGGCATGACGCCAACGGTCATCCCGACATTGACGACAATGTGTGACAGCAGCATCCCCACCACCCCGAACACGAGCATGCTGGAGAACGGTTCCGTGGCTTCCCGTGCGATTCGGACCAGTATCAAAATGAATGCGGCAAACAGACACAGGGTCACGAGCACACCCACAAACCCGAGTTCCTCTCCTATCACCGAGTAGATGAAGTCCGTGTGTTGCGCCGGTAAGAACGCCAACCGTTTTTGTGTGCCGTCCGTGAATCCGTTCCCCAGCAAACCGCCGGAACCAATTGCGATCTTCGATTGGATGATGTGCCAGCC
>JBFIZG010000055.1:0-13581 GCA_041604955.1 Gemmatimonadales bacterium
CCGGTGGTGCCCGAGGTGTAGAGGATGAGCGCGGGGTGCATGGAGGGCACGAATTCCGCGTGCGCGTCCGAGCCCTGTGAGAGGAACTCGTTCCACCAGACGTCGCGTTGGTCGTTCCACGGTACGTCGTCCTCGAATCCTTCCACCACGACAACGCGAGTGACGTTGGGTGCCTCGGCGACGGCGGCGTCGGCATTCGCTTTGATGCGTGTCGGGCGACCATGCCGCTCAGACAGATCTGCTGTGAAGAGCAGCGACACGCCGGCATCGCGGAGCCGTTCCGCCACCGCCGCTGGAGCGTAACCGCTGAAGATGGGAATGAAGATCGCACCGATCTTGATCGACGCGAGCATCTGGATCACCACCTCGGCGATCATCGGCATATACGATGCGACCCGGTCACCGGGCTTCAGCCCGACCGCACGAAGCGCCGCGGCGCACCGGTCAACCTCCCCGGCGAGTTCCTGGAACGTGTAGCGGACGACATTCCCGTCCTCACGCTCCGCGATCAGACAGACGGCATCGCGTCGCGAGGTCTCCAGGTGCCGGTCGAGACAGTTGGCGGCGATATTGAGCCGTCCCCCGACGAACCATTCAGTCCAAGGGATCCCGCGGCTCGTGTCCATGACGGTGTGATAGGGTTCGGAGAAGACGATTCCCAGATCCCGTACCACTGCGTCCCAGAACCAGTTGGGGTCGTCCACGGAACGCCGTGAGAGCGAATCGATGTCGGTGATTCCGTGCCGGGCCATGAAACGCGTGACGTTGGCTTGTGCAACGAGGTTTTCAGGAGGGTGCCATACGATCGACGACATGGGCAAGGAGATATCGCCCCCGGCCCGGCGGCGCCACCCCCCTGCGAGTGCTCGAGGGCGGCATCCCCGATGAGATGGGCTTTTTTCGATGCACGCTGCTCCAAAATGCGATCTTTCAATTGTGACCCAGTTGGCTTGACAGTCTGACATGCTAACAGCGATGTTCGCGAGGCTAACCTATGTGGCGAGGTGAGTTTGCGTCTTTTCGGTCGAGCGCGTTGGTGGGTTGTCGCCGTCCAGGTGGTGGGGCTTGGAGCGTGCCTGCTTCCCACCGATCGATCCAACGAGCTCGAAGTGCAGTTGGAGACGCTGCCAAATCTCTTTGTGAAGGACACCATCGAGCTCCGGGCCCGCCTCCTTGACGGAGAGGCGACCCAGGTTCCCAACGCCGTCATCCGCTACAGCTCCGACGACCTGGCAGTCGTCACCGTTACCGATGACAACCGCCTGCTGGCAGTGGGTGTGGGGACCGCAACCGTGACGGCGACGGCGGTGGGTTACGAGGCGGCCGCGTCGGCCACCCGCACCGCGCGGGTCCGGGGTCTCCTCGAGGTGGACAGTCTCCGCAACACCAACGCGGCGCGACCTCCCAACACGGCATTCTTCGGCGATGTCTTGGAGATCTTCGGTGTCGGCTTGGCTCCCGAATCCCTCTTTGCGGTGACGATTGGGGGCGAGGCCGCGGCGATCAGTCAGTGGATCCCCGACGATCCAACTCAGCGCAATCGTCTGGGGCGGCTTTTCGTCTGGGTACCGCCGCCAGCCGCGCGCGCTTCCCAGATGTTCGTCCTGGGGTTCAACGGTGGCCTATTGGTGCCTGATTCGCTGAACATCGTCCAGCGGGACCTGTTCGAGTTCAACGACATCGCCCCAGCTAACCTCGGGCCGGTCCCGCTCGGCTTTCGAAATCCCGGCCTCGCCTTCGAGTCGAGGGCACGTACAGAGACCGAAGCCGCCGTGGATTGGTATACGTTTCAGAACACCGAATCTCGCGATCGAACCATCGTAGTTTTCTCCGAGATGGTCGGTGCTGAAACCTTCGTGACGCTGCTGACCGATTCGATCTTCTGGAACAGCACGGTTTCGAACTTCGGGTTCGGGAGCTCTGCGTGGAGCATCGGGCGGGAAACGTATTTTTGCGATGGACGGCAGATCACGGTTGGAGGCGAGCCCATCGCCTTTGCGGAGGTGCCGTTTCCGTTCACCGTGCTTGCGCTGGCGGATCTTCCAGCTGGCACGTACCACCTGTTCATTCCATTCGTGCCACAGGGTGAAGCCGCGTCCTATGAGGTGCTGATCCTCCCGACGTACGAGACCCTCACCACGGTGCCGCGCGATTCAGAAGAAGAGAACGATTACTGCGATGTTGCCGGGCCGTTGCCGGTTGGTAACGCGTCGCTCACCATCGATAACCCGCACGATGTCGACTGGTACGGATTCAGCGTTGCAGCGCCCCAGATCCTCGACGTCACGCTGAGCACGGACGGCACCGCCGAAGCCGACGTCGACCTGTACCTGATTCGGGACTTCCGTCCGGATTCGTTGGTGTTGGTCCGGGACGCCACGGCGCCGGGAGATGCAGCGGAGACCATCAGCCAACTCCTGCCACCAGGGGACTACTTTCTGGTCGCCTTCGATTACGCTGGGGTATCCGTCCGGTATTCGCTGAACACGAAGTTTCGGGCGCCGCCAGCCGGTGCCGCAACGGCGGATGATCGCGCCCGCCCGGTCGATCTCGATCGGCTTCGAGCAAAGCGTGCATCAGCGAACCGACAGCCGCCCCTACCCGGTCTCTCGGAGCGACTCCGGGCGTTGCGTCGGTGACCTGCGTTCACTGCTCGGCAGACTTTCCCGAGGGGAGTCGATTCTGCCCTTCGTGCGGCGCCGACACACACGACCCGGAATCGAGTCCGCGTGGGAGCCTCGGGACAACCGCGGATCTACAGGCGAGGCTGCGGACAGCTGTCCGGGGCCGCTACGAGATTAAGGAACTCCTTGGGCGAGGCGGCATGGGGGCCGTGTTCCTCGCGACCGACCTTTCCCTTGACCGGGCTGTCGCCATCAAAGTGCTTCCGCCGGATCTCTCGGGAGACGAGAAGTTCTACCAGCGGTTCGAACACGAGGCACGCACCGCGGCCAAGCTCGACCATCCGCATATCATTCCGATTTACGCCGTGGAGACCAGCAAGGACGTCAACTACTTCGTGATGAAGTACGTCACCGGACGTACGCTGGATCAGCTGCTTCAGGGCGGGCCGCTGCCAATCGATGTGGCGCAACGGATTCTCTGGGAGGCGGCGTGTGCCTTGGGGCATGCACACTCTCGTGGTGTCGTGCACCGGGACGTGAAGCCCGCCAACATCATGATCAACGATCATGGCCTTGCGATGGTGACCGATTTCGGGATCTCCAAGGCCCTCGAGTCGACCCATCAGTTAACGACCACCGGGCAGGTCATCGGTACACCGCATTACATGAGCCCCGAGCAGGCGAAGGGTATCGCGGTGGATGGTCGCAGCGATCAGTACTCGCTGGGAATCGTCGCATACCGCATGTTGGCGGGACGGCTCCCCTTCATGGACGATTCGGTCCACACCGTCATCTACAAGCACATCTTCGAGATGCCGCCACCGCTCGAGATGTTTCGGCCCGACGCACCAGAGTTCCTGCGGGCGGCGATTCACAAAGCGGTGCAAAAAGATGCGGACGATCGGTTCGCGACGATGGAGAAGTTTGCAACGGCGGTGTGGCCCGAGCATCCGGTTCGAAGCTACTCGGTATCCGGTGGCGCGTTGTCCAAGACGTCGCTCGACGCCGCGACCGAGATCACCGCACCGCGGCAGCCCAAACGTCGGAGACGCGTCGCCGTCCTGGTTGGCCTCCCCCTGATCATCGCGGCTGGTGGCGTCGCTGGGGCCACGCTGATGTTCGGCTCCGATGCCCTGCCGTTTTCCCTGCCCGGTCGCGATTCGCCGAACGGCAGCGGGACGCAGATGGCCAGGTTGTCGGATCCCGATTCTCAGCCTGTGACGTCGTCGACGGCCGTAGCGGATTCCGGCCTCACTGCGCCCCCGGACACGCAGCCCGCCGATTCCCCGGTCGAACCCGTGGAGATTCCGGCGCGGCAAGACCCGCCGCCAACCGCGCCGACACGAGCCGCTCCGCCACGCCGCGACCCGCCCGCCCAGCGGCAACCCGTCCGGCAACCGACACTGCCATCCGTGGGATACCTCAACATCGGCGTATCGGATCGCGGTGAGCTGAGCTATGCGACGGTGTTCATCGACGGGCGCGATTTTGGCGAGGCGCCCCTGGTCGGTGTTGAGCTTCCCGTGGGACGGCACACCATTGAGATACGGCGTGAGGGATACCTGACCATCACCGACACGATCGAGGTGAGGCCGGGCGATCCATCGCGCCCGATGCGTTTGTCAAAGCCGCTCATCAAAGAACAGCCGTGAATCGGCCCCTGATGGTGCTCGCCGTGGCTGGGGTCATGGTCGCGCCCGCCCGACTCGCGAGCCAAGAGCATCCCGCCGTGGTCCGCGCGAAGGCCGCATACGAGGCCCTCGATTTCGCGGGGGCGCTCGCGGCTGTCCGTCGAGCGCTCCAAGAGCCACGCCTCGAGCCCGAAGACCGGATCATCGCCTACGAGGTGCTGGCATACTCGTACGGCGTGCTCGACTCCGCCCGCCAAGCGGTGGATGCGTTCAAAGAACTGATCTTCCTCGATCCCGACCGGGAGCCGGACGTCGAGCGCGTCTCGCCGAGGATCACTTCCCTCTACGCCTCGGCGTTGGGGCAGGTGCTCGTCGTGCGCCGGCTCACCGTCGACAGCTCGTCGTTTGTGGCGGGAGAGGACGCAGCGCCAATCCGTTTCGACCTGTCCCGGGCGGGACGTGCCATGACGCGCGTCGTCGGCGAAGGGATCGGCGTTGTGGTGGACTCGCAGCTGGTGGCGGGTACACGGGAGGTTGGCTGGCAGGCTCTCACGCCTGCGGGTGATCCCGTGCCGGAAGGCGAGTATCAGGTCATCGTGACCGCCATCGAGGGCCAGAATGAATTCTCGGCGACGATGTCGCTCCGCGTCGAGCATTCACCTGTCGATACGGTCGACCACCTAACTAGCCTTCCCGGGTACACGGAACTGCCGGAAATGGAATCACCCCCCCGCGACTGGCGCCCCCTCGGCGTCTCGGTGCTCTACGTGGGTCTCTCCGCTGCCGCCACCCTGGCACTCGAGAACACCGACCTCGGCGGGGGAGTGCGGCCGGCCATCGTCGGTGTCAGCATTGGCGCGCTGCTGACGGGATTCGTGATGAGCGTCAAGAAACCCGACGCGCGGCCGGTTGAGGCAAACATCCTGTACAATCAGTTGCTACGGGAACAGCTGGCGCAGCGCAACGCCGAGATCGCCACGGAAAACGAGCAACGCACACGCCAGGTTACGTTGACCATCACCCCCGCGCGGTCGTCGGGTTCGTGATCAGGGTCGTCACCCTCGTTGGGACAGTCGTGCTCGCCTGTGTCCCGGCGGCCGGCGCGCAGACGATTCGTTTCGGCGTGCACGGCGTGGCACTCACGCATACAGAGATCGATCGGTCGCTCAAAGCCAATGGCCTCGGAATCGGTGGAGTCCTGGGATTGCGCGTCGGCCGCTTCGCGTTCGAGGCCCGTGGCGTTTGGGTAGACCTCGATCCCGATCGGGCGAGTCTCGCTACGTTCAACGTGAGACAGGTTGATGGTCGGGTCAGCGTGTTGATGGCCCGCTCGGTGGCACTCGAGGTTGGAGCAGGACGGCGTTGGATCCATCCCGCATTCGCCGCCCAGGAGGTGGGGATGATCCGAGTCGGGATCCTCTCCGAGTATCCCCTCACGCGTATCGCAATGGTCTGGGCCCGCGGGGCTTACCTGATTGCTCCCCAGTTTAGTGGCGGTGGGACGGCCGGGTTGGCCGTCGAGCTCAGCCTGGGCGCGTCCATCGGCACCGGTCGGCTCCGCGCGATGGGGGAGTACGAGTTCCAACGCTTCGACAGGGAAGTCCAGCGCCGGGACGTGCCGCTCCAGGTCACGATCGCGCGGTTCGGGGCCGAGGTGAGGTTCTGAATCGACAGGCGTAGCGGGAGCAGGGAGTCCCAATCCCGCACCGCTCCAGCTTGTCCCGCGGGAGAGCGTCAACCAAACCCGATCATTTGCACCCCTTGCCATATCCGATCTGCAACACTTACCCTCCCCACACCTTACAACACACCATGCGCGTCACGTCCCTCGTCGGCCTCGGCCTCGTCCTCGTCATCTCCGCCTGCGGGCGTTCATCCCCCCAGGTGGCCGTCGAGTTTTCGGGACCGCCTGGAGGGGGCGAGCCCAACCTCTTCGCGACCGCCGATGGCCGTGTGATCATGACGTGGTTCGAGCCGCATGGGTCGGATGCATACACCCTCAAGGTCGCCGAGCGTGCGGACAGCAACTGGGGGCCGGCTGTGGTCGCGGCGCAGGGCCGCCCGTTTTTCGTCAACTGGGCGGATTTTCCATCCGTCGTCGAGCTGCAAGACGGGACCTGGCTCGTCCATTGGCTGGAAAAGGTCGCCGATGATCCGTACGCTTACCACGTGCAGCTGGCATCATCCGATGATCGGGGTGCAACGTGGAGCGAGCCCGTCGTTCCCCATGAGGATCGGTCTGCCACCGAGCACGGCTTCGTGTCGATGGTGCCGTGGGACAGTGGTGCCGCGTTGATCTGGCTGGACGGTCGGGCTATGGCGGGAGCCGGAAGCGGGGGCGGGGAACCATCGGGAGACATGGCGCTGGTCGCCACGATCCTGAACGCACATGGCGAGGTCGGTCCGAACGTGCTCCTGGACGACCGCACGTGCGAATGCTGCACGACGTCACTAGTGTCAACGGCAAGCGGGCTCCTCGCAGCGTACCGCGATCGCTCCCCGCGGGAGATCCGGGATATCGCGGTCGTGCGCTTCGACGGGTCGCGTTGGTCCGCCCCCACGGTCGTGTGGCCGGACGCCTGGCATTTCCGGGCTTGCCCCGTGAACGGGCCGCAGCTGGCAGCCGTCGGTGACACGGTCGCGGTTGCCTGGTTCACGGCAGCGAACGACTCGCCGCGGGTCTACGTCGCCTTCTCCACCGATGGGGCCTCATCGTTTGGCGAGCCCGTGCGCGTCGACGACGGCCTGCCTCGGGGCCGTGTGGATGTGGTGTTGGACGCTGCTGCTCGAACGGCTCTCGTGATCTGGCTCGAGGCCACCAACTCGGGTGCCGAGATTCGCGCCCGCGGCGTGGGTCGCGACGGCGGAGTGGCCGCCTCCTGGTCCGTTGGCCAAACGGAGGACGCGCGGGCCAGCGGCTTTCCGCGCATGGCGCGGGCTGGCGATGAGGTGCTCGTTGCGTGGACGGTACCGGGATCGCGGGGAGGAATCCGGGTCGGCGTGGTGAACGGGGACTGGAATACCTTCTGACGTGGTGGGAGGATCTCACGGCGATGGCTAGTTGAGATTCGGCGGTCGTCAGCAACTCTTTCGAAGGAAGGGATGAGAAATGGCTTACAAGATCGCATCAATCGAAGGGATTGGACCAGCGTACGCGGACAAGCTCGCCGCGGCAAACATCGCCACGACCGATGATCTGCTGAGATATTGCTGCGCGCCCGATGGCAGGAGAACTGTCGCGGCGAAGACCGGGCTCAGCGAATCACAGCTCCTCGAGTGGGCCAACCGCGCCGATCTGATGCGGGTTTCGGGGATCGGCTCCGAGTACGCGGATCTCTTGGAAGCCTCCGGCGTGGACACGGTCAAGGAGCTTGCGATGCGGAATGCCGCGAACCTGGCAGGCCGGATGAAAGACGTCAATCAGCAGAAAAAGCTGACCCGGGCCACCCCGTCGGAGAAGGTGGTCGAGAAGTGGATCAGCCAGGCGAAGCAGATGGAGCCGATGATTACGCACTGACGGCAGCAGGGGTCGGGTGTCGGGTCGAAAGCCTCCGGCACCCGATACACGCGATGCCCGACACCCCTCAAAACGCGGGCTCCACGCTACCTTCCCCAACCGAGAACGGCAACCACACCAGCGCCACGCGGCCGATCGTGATGTCCGACTTGCGCGGACGAATCGGCCTCTCCTCGATCTCGATCGATGCGGGATCCAACTCGTCCTGGAGCCGGGTCGTCTCGTCTTCGAATTCCGACTCGAGATCAACCAGCTTGGTGTGCAGCTCCTTCACACGACCCTTGGCTCTCCCGATATCCTCGCGCTCACGCGCCGCCCGGCCCGCACCCCGCATCGTCGTGGTTGCCCGGCCAACGTTTCCCAGGCTGCCAAGCTTCCGGCCGAACAGCGCACCCAGCACGGTGGCACCCGCGGAGATGGCAGTTTGCATCTTCTGCTGCCCGTACTGTGACTCTTCGCGCGCCACGCGCTCCTCGGCCCGTCTGATCTGGTCTTGCAGGCGCGCCAACTTGGGAGCGTAGCGCTTGCGGAGCTTTTCCACGTCGGCGTCCCGATGCTCCCGCGCCGCCTCCTGCACGCGCACTCGGAAGTCGGCCTCGCTCTCGCCCGCCTTCGAGGAGAGCTTGAGCGCCTTGCAGCGCCACAGCGAACGTGTGTCGGTCTGGTAGAGATACGTCTTGAACGCTTTCTCCCACGAGGCATAGCTCTTGGCCCGAGCCGCTGCCGACGGCAGGGACGCGAACTCGGCGTTGTCCATCGGTTCGCCGGTCAACGACGGCTCTCCCTCGGGGAGGAGCTCGGCCTTGTCCCACACGTTTCCCGTCTGACGAGCCGCCAGGGGAGCGAGGTACGACACCGACTCCCACATGTCGATCCCCATCCGCGCATCGGCGAAGTGGAGATCCGCGCTTCCCAGGATTGCGGGCCGGTAGTGCGGTCCGCCCCCCGCTGGAAGCCCCCGGCTCGGTTGAACAAAGAACTCCGGCACGTCCGGCGGGACGACGGGGCGTGTCGGCGACGTCTTCCTCGTGCCAACCGCCTTCGGAGCCGCTGGAGCGACCGTCGCTGAGGTCTTCCGCTCGCTCATCAACTCCTGGATCTGGGTTCGCGTCAACGGACCACGCAGATAGGACATCGCCCACCGCGTGTGGAACAGAGCGGGTGCATCTTCGTGCACGTTGTTCATGAGGAATGTTCGGGACTTGAGCCCCGCGAGTATCCGCTCGATTCGCTGGCGGTCGAACGCGGCCCCCGCCGTCGCCGAGGCTCCCTCGAGTCCCTCGATGACCCGCATCTTGTCCCGCTCGGTTTGGAGTCGACCCAGAAACCAGGTCCCCGCATTCGAGAGCCCCTTGTAATCGAGGTCCACCGGGTTTTGCGTCGCCAGCAAGACGCCCACGCCATAAGCGCGCGCCTGTTTCAGGAGCGTGAGCATGGGCGTCTTCGATGGAGGATTCGCGACCGGAGGGAAGAAGCCAAACACCTCATCCATGTATAGAAGGGCCCTGAGGCTCGAGGTTCCGTCCTGCGACCGCATCCAGGCTATCACCTCGTTGAGCAAGAGGGTCACGAAGAACATGCGCTCGGCGTCGGAGAGGTGCGCGATGGAGAGTATCGAAACCCGCGGACGTCCGTCCTCGGTTCTGAACAAGCGCGAGATGTCGAGAGGCTCTCCCTCCATCCACGCTGCGAACCCCGGTGAGGCCACGAGGTTGTTCAACGTCATCGCGAGGCTGGTGCGATCTTTTGCCGGGAAAAAGGACTCGAGGTCCATGACGCCGATCTTCTCGAACGGGGGTGCTTGCACTTGGTGGATGAGCGCCGGGAGATCGAGATCTTCGCCAGCTCGCCAGGAACTGTCGAACACGTTCGAGACCAGGATGTGCTCCCGACTCTGCAGGGGATCGGCATCCAGACCCACGAGAGCCAGCAGGCCCGATACGGCCGTGCTCAGCCGCTCGCGGTACGCGTCGGCGTCCTGCATCAGCTCCGGTGCCGGGGCGGCGAAGGACCGGAGCAGGTTGAGCTGGAGACCCGCACTGCTCCCCGGCGTGTAGATGGCGAAGTCTGCCGCGGCACGCAGTCGCGCAATCCGGGCGCCGTCCTCCCCCCAATCCGCCAACCCGTCGCGCCACAACTCGGCCGTCTTGGCTGCATACTCGTCGGGGGTGATCCCTTTCCGGGTCGCTTCCCCTTCGTCGATCCATGGACGGAAATCCGATGGCCGGAGTTCGGGGAAGGTCAGTAACAGGTTTCCGAGATCTCCCTTGGGGTCGATCGCGATGGCAGGGACGCCGTCGATGGCGGCTTCCTCCAGCAGCGAGATACAGAGCCCGGTCTTGCCGCTTCCGGTCATCCCCACGCACACCCCATGGGTGGTGAGATCTTTCGAGTCGTACAACAGGAGATCCGGGGTGATGGCATCGCGCTCCGGATCAAAGAGCCGCCCCAGATAGAACGCCCCCAGCTTCTCGAATGTCGCTGTCGTTCCGGCCTTTTTTTGACCTGCCATGCGTCTGCTCCCCGGCTCGAGAGAATCCCTCATCGCGGCGGGATAGTAGCCGTCCGGGACGCATGGGTTCAAGGGTACCGGGTACCGGGTATCGGGTCTCGGGTGCCACGTGTCGGGTGCCGGAGTTATCCTATCTGGCGATCCCTAGTGTGTGCTTAGAAGCCGACACCGGATGCCAAGACCATGACAGCTGACACCCGACACGTGGCACCCGAGACTTAGCAGGTCCATGCGCCGTTTCCGCATCACCAGCTCGGGCCTCATTCTCGCGGCCTCGCTCTACGCCGGGCATTGGTCCATCGGGCCGGTTCCTCCCCTCGGTGCGTTCCTCCATCCCTCGACCGGGGTGTGGGCAGTGGCGACGACCGCAGAGCTGCCGCGCGAGGCGACGGCGGACATCACCGGTCTCGAGGGTCAGGTGCGAGTCTTGTACGACGATCGCGGCGTCCCGCACATCTTTGCCGGCACCGTGCGGGATGTGGTGCGTGCGCTGGGTTACGTCGTTGCCAGGGACCGTCTCTTTCAGCTAGAGCTTCAGACCCGTGCGACGGCCGGCACGCTTTCGGAATTGGTCGGAGAACCTGCCCTCGAGGCGGACCGCATGTCGAGACGTTACGGGCTGGCTTGGGCAGCGGAACGCAACTTTGGAGCCCTCGATCCGAACTCAAGTGGCGCACGGCTCCTTCAGGCATATGCCGAGGGCGTGAACGCCTGGATCGATGCCATGGGGCCCCGTGATCTCCCGCTCGAGTATCGGCTCCTGGATGCTCGTCCCATGCGCTGGGAGCCGGCGTACAGCCTGTACCTGATCAAGCGCATGGGCTACACGCTCAGCTTCAACCCCCACGAGCTGCGTCGCGAGCGCATTCAGGCCCTCATCGGACCCGAGGCCACGGACCAACTGTTCCCGATTCACAGTCCGATTCAAGAGCCGATCGTTCCCCTTGATCTAAGAACCGGCGAGACGACGGAAGGTGACTCGCTCGCGGTGGGAACGAGCGTGGCCACTCCATCTCGGGGCCCCCCTTCCCGCCCTTCCGTCGACTCGCTGTCCCGGGGTAGTCGAATGTGGGACGTGGCTGCTGCTGGGCCGGAGGGACACAGCGTGGTGGGCTCCAATAACTGGGCCGTCTCTCCATCCCGCGCCGAAGCCGGGTTCGCGTTGCTGGCCGGAGACCCGCATCTCGAGCTCACGCTGCCCTCCATCTGGTACGAGGTGCATCTCGTGGTCGGAGGCGAGCTCGACGTGTATGGCGTCACCATCCCAGGCGTGCCCGGCGTGGTTATCGGGTTCAATCGTCGGGTGGCGTGGAGCTTCACCAACGCCGAGGCCGATGTCGTGGATTTCTATGAGGAGACGGTCGACGATCGTGACCAACCGACGTCATACGTCGTGGACGGGACGTGGCGGCCGCTCATTCGACGGATCGAGGAGATCCGCGGACCTGGGGGTGAGCTGCTCGCCACGGACACCCTCTTCTTCACCCACAGGGGACCCCTGCTCCGGAACGAGGGTCGGGCCCAGTCGATGCGTTGGACCGTTCTCGAGGAATCGGGCGAGATCGAGGCGCTGGACGAGGCGGTCCGCGCCGAGAGCGTGGCGGAGTGGCTCGGAGCGATGGAGCGCTACCTCGCGCCCCCGCAGAACATGCTCGTCGCCGATTGGACCGGGTCGATCGCCGTCCGTTCGATGGGACGCTTCCCCCTCCGGCCCGGGGATGGTCGCGGCACGAAGATCCGGGACGGCAGTCGCTCGAGCAATGATTGGGTGGGGGTGTGGTCTCTCGATCGATTGCCGCAGGCCGTCGACCCGCCGCAGGGATTCCTCGCCTCGGCGAACCAGGAACCGCTGCACCCGGCGGTCGACAGTACCTACCTCGGCGTGAACTGGCCGGGCCCGTGGCGCGCAATCCGGATCAACGAGCTCCTGCGGGCGGACACGGCGGTGACGCCGGAAGACATGCAGCGCTTCCAGCTCGATCCCGGGAGCGCTCGTGCCGACCGCTTTGTGGCGGAGTTCCTCCACGCAGCGGAACGAGCGCTCACCCTGGTGCAGGGAGACGATGCGCTGCGGGAGGCGGCGCAGCTGCTGGCGCAGTGGGATCGTCGCTACACGAAGGACAACGAGCGTGCAATTCTGTTCGAGCTGGCCATGGACGAACTCGCTGATCGAGCTTGGGACGAGCTCCTGCTGCCCGCCGAGAGTGACTCCACACCCAAACGACGACTGAGTACTCCGGGATCCAGTGTCCTCGCGTCGCTGCTCGACGATTCCAGCAACGTGTGGTGGGACGACCAGCGCACAGCGGGAACGGTAGAGGACCGAGATGCGATTCTCAACGCGAGCCTCGAGGCGGCGCTGGCACGGGCGAAGGCGGAGTACGGGTCCCCGGAAGATGGCGGCTGGAGATGGGGCGCGATTCGCCAGGCGAACATCTACCATCTGTTGCGTCTCCCCGGTCTCTCGGCCCTGGAGCTACCGGTTCAAGGAGGGCCAGGCACCTTGAGTCCGTCATCCGGGCGCGGGACGTTCGGAGCAAGCTGGCGGATGGTCGTGGAGTTACGACCGGTTGTCAGGGCGTGGACGATCTATCCCGGGGGACAATCGGGGAACCCGGTCAGCCCGATGTACCGCGACCGGATTGACAAGTGGCTGGCCGGCGAGCTGGACCCCGTGCGCTTTCCGCAGGACCCCGCAGCACTCCAGCAGGAGAGAGTGGTTGCGACCCTCACAATCCAACCTGGACGAGACTTGCGATGACTGTGGTTGCTCGGGTCTTGATCTTGTTGGTGGCGTTTGTTCTCGTGACGCTCTTCCTAGGGTGGTGGACAGTCGCGATCGTTGGTGGTTTGTGGGGGCTCGTGGCCAGGCGAGAGACCTTGCCGGTCCCGACGGCCGCCGTCGCGGCCGGATTGAGCTGGCCACTCCTTCTCGCCTGGGCGGCATTTCACGGTCCCGTCGTGGATCTCGCCGGCAAGGTCGGCACGGTCATGCAGCTCCCGGGCTTGGGAATTCTCGCCATCACCCTGTTGTTCCCGATGGCGCTGGCCGGAAGTGCGGCGATGCTGGTGGGCGCTCTGCGACCGAGGCGGAGGTCCTGAGCAGGCGAGCGTCGGCCAGGCTGTGGGCGGAATCGGCGCAAGTTGCCAGTCGAAGACGGTGACGTCGATCGCGGGGTAGCTCGTTCGGCTGATTGCGCTATTCTTTCTATGTTCTAAGTCGTCCCAGTCGTCCTATCCATTTTGCGATCCAGACCGCAAGGAGCTCGCCGTGGAGGGATGCCCGTCGTTTCTGGA
>JBFIZG010000056.1:0-13324 GCA_041604955.1 Gemmatimonadales bacterium
ACGTCACTCACGCTGTATACGTTTGGCGTCACGAGAAGCGATCCACGAATCGAAAGCACAGCCCTCGGCGCCGCCGTGCTCCCTCGCGGCAACCTGTTTGCGTTTGGCGCTCAGTGGTCCCTGGCGGTCTCGCGCGGCGTTTCGTTTGTCCCGACGGCGGAATACCGAGTGTCGAATGCGGCACCCGATGCAACGAGCAGCGACCTCGAGAAGCTCGGATCGGCCGTTCGGTTCGGCGCCAAGCTTCGAGCAGAAACGGGGAGTAACACGACGCTCGTTCTTCAGGGAAGTGGTCTCACGGGCGAACTCAGACAGCTTGCCGGCACCACTCCGTTTAGCGACGTGAGCGGCTTCAGGGCAGCAGTGCATTTCGAGGTGCGACGATGAATTGGCAACACGCTCTGTCTCGCTCGAGCGGTGGTCGCTCGTTGTCCATCTTTCTGCTGGGAACCATCACGTTTGGGTGTCACGCAGACGCACACCTCACCCGACCCGGTGGCACCGCCACGATCACGCTCGAAATCGTGCTCGCGGACGAAGCCGGTGGACCGTCGACGTCGACCGGAACACGAAATTCGGCGTCTGCGATCGAAAACGTGGTGGTCTCGGTTCGAAACGCCGCCACCAATGTCCCTGTAGCAGGGCAACAGCTGACCATTCAAGGGGGCTTCGCCGAAGGAGACATCGACATCCCTGTTGTGGGAACTCAGTCATTCATCATAACGGTCACGGCGGACGACCCGCAGACCTTCATGGTGTTCGGAGGTTTTACGTTTGCAACCCTCGAAGAAGGAGAAGTCCGAAGCCAGCCGGTGGAAATACTCATATCCGAAGTCGTAGACATTTCGCAGCAGGGCGCCGTGCAAGCGTCCTCCACCTTCAATCAGGACCCTGCGTTCAGTCCTTCGCAGGGAACTGACGGGGATTTTGCGACGAGTTGGTTCTCGGCTGGGGCATCGGACGGAGACACCTCGACCTTCACTTGGACGGCCCCCAGAGAGGTGTTCTTGCAGGTTTCACACCTTGTTGACAATTCGTTTCACAACAACCCTGGCTTCCGAACGGGTTTCGGATTCAACCGCGTCACGCTCCGGGTCTTCAGTGGCCCGAACGCCACGGGAACCATGCGTTTCGAGGAAACCTTCGATTATCCGTCGGGACCTGATGACGTCCCCACCCAGATACTCGGTGTCCCGGGTCGCTCGGTCCATCTCATTCTCGAAGGCCACGAGGACCCTCAGTGCGGCGGCTTTGGCGAATTGATTCTCCTCGGGACGAGGCCGTAACAGTTGGCGAACCGCAGGGTTCGCCGGAGACATCCACACTCGGAGCGTGAAACGCCAGCCTGCCTGAACATCGCCGGCGTCGCCCCTCCACATGAGTCTCTTCGTCTGCTTATCCCCATTTCTTCAGCATCGATGACGTCGCTTGCGGTAACCGTTGCCTGTCTCGTCTGGGCGTGTGGCAGCGGAATCACCGGTCCGATCGTCGGCGAGGGGTCGCTAGCGTTTCCGGGAGCCGAAGGGTTTGGGGCTCTTGCCGTCGGTGGGCGGGGAGGCATCGTGATTCACGTGACCAACCTGAACGACGCCGGTCCGGGTTCCCTGAGGGAAGCGGTCACGCAATCGGGGCCACGCACCGTCGTGTTCGAGGTTTCCGGTACCATCGCGCTCTTGTCCGACCTCCACATAACGGATGATTCACTGACCATTGCGGGACAGACCGCACCCGGAGACGGCATCACCGTGAAGGGAGCCTCAACCTTCATCGAAGCAAGCCATGTGATCGTCCGGTTCGTGCGGTTCCGCCGCGGCAGCGAAGACATCGCCGCTCGAGAGACGGACGCCCTCACGGTCGCCGCGGGGAGTCATATCATCCTCGATCACCTCTCCGTGTCGTGGGGGACCGATGAGACGCTCTCGGTGACGCAGGACGTCTCGAACCTCACGGTACAATGGACGATCATCTCAGAGGGCCTGGACCTCCGGGGACACGGCTTTGGGTCGATTATCCGCTCGGCCGCGCCAAGGTCGGGGATTTCGCTCCACCACAACCTATGGGCGCATCACCGAGCACGCTTGCCGAACCTGACTTCCAGCCCAGGCGCGGCAGGGACTCACCTCGTCGACTTCCGGAACAACGTGCGTTACAACTGGGAGCGTGGATACGGCAGTGCCGGCCACCCCGACGCCCCTTCCGACACGTTACAGATCAACTGGGTGGGCAATTACTCACAGTCTGGGCCGTCCGTGCTACCCGATCACGAGCTGGCCGCCCTCACGCTCGACAGTCAAACGAGTGTGTCGCTCTACGTGCACGACAACCTGAGCAATGGGGTAAACGCGGGGATGACCCCACTCGCGTTCGAAGGTGCCTTTGTGTTCTCCGATGCTGAGTTTGCCATCGACGCGCCATTTCAAATCACGACCGAGGCACCCGCGACCGCGTATGCTCGCGTGCTGAACGAAGCAGGCGTCACCGTACCGCTCCGCGATGCCGTCGATGTGCGCGTGATTGCTGACGTGCAGAACCGCACCGGCACGTTCATCAAATCGGAAAACGACGTCGGAGGGTGGCCGACGTTGAACTCTTCACCGCCACCGACCGACTCCGACCGAGACGGAATGCCTGACGTTTGGGAGATAGATCGGGGATTGAATCCGCGCGACCCGAGCGACCGCAACGGCGACCGCAACGGAAGCAGAGACTACACCAACTTGGAGGAATACCTCCATTGGCTGGTCACATCGAACTGAAATGAAGGTCGATGCATACATCGGCCGAGCAAAGTGCCTCGCTCGAACGAGCACGTAGGAGTGGGAAGGGCGATGCTTGTGTCGCCCGCGTTATAGCCCGCGTGGAGAACGTTCTCGCCTGACGATACCCAGCATTCGAAGTGTGGCACGACCGCAACAGATTGTCACCCGATGAATATCGCGCAGCGTCTGGCAACAAGAGAAATCCGCCTGTAACTTTGGAGAGGGCGCAGCCAATAATTCACAGTCGAAAGAGGAGCGCGATTGAACTGCGACCGGGCCCCGCTATTGGCGGCTCAGAATTGTAGTGATCGCAGACGCTGGGATAACGATTCTCTTCGTATCGCCGGTTCGAATGTGTGTTACCTTGCCGGTTCGAAGACGGTCGCCCTCCATTACCGGACACATCGACCGGTATCTCCACTAGGAAACTGAGCGCCTGCCCTAACTACCTCACCGAGTGCGATCGCGGGGTGCTTGCTTACTGTGTCCGTATATCTCTCCGACGGCAAACGGTTCTTTTCCGGTAGCAGGCACGTACACCGGGTTCGACGACCACGCGGTGTTTGAATGGCCGCGTGCCGCTGCGACGCTCCTAGCGGTCGCGGCGATTGGAGTGACCGGCCTCCTGTGGGCTTGTGGCGATGGTGTCACCACACCGGGAGGTGGGTCGCGTCTCAACCTCGTGTTTGCAGTCAGTCCTCAGGACGGAATCGCGGGGCGGTTCCTTCGCCCGGTCGTCCAAGTGCAATTGGTCGATCGAAACGGTCGTCTCGTTACAAACGTCGCACCTACCGTCTTCCTCTCCCTCGCTAACGGATCGGGCAACGTCCTCGCCGAGGTCGACAACCAACCAATCCGGAATGGCGTGGCGCTGTTTGATGGTCTGGCTGTTACGTCGCCCGGATCGAGCTACACGTTGATCGCGACGGCCAGTGGCGTCGGGACCGCAACCAGCACACCGTTCCACATTGTGTCGTCGGCGGGCGGACCGGGGGAAGACGACACGCCCTTCGGCACGTCCCACCAAGTCCCGGTCGCAACCGTTGACGTCACTCCGGCGACTGCAGCAATCCAGCCGGGAGCCGAGGTCGAACTATCCGCGGTGCCCCGCGATTCCTCCGGGAACTTCGTGCCTCGAGGAATCTTCTGGTCGAGCAGCGATTCCAGCATCGCAACCGTCGTAAAGGGCCCCCCGGGTACTGGAACCGCGCAGGTGACCGGTATGGCGGACGGGGTCGCAACGATCACCGCCACGAGCGGTGGCGTCGACGGGACGGTCGAGATCACGGTAGTTGCGCCAGTCGCGTCGGTGGTCGTAACGCCGGAGGCAGACACGGTCATCAAGGGAGCCACTCGGCAGCTCACAGCCGAGCCGCGCGACGCGAACGACAATTCGCTCACTGGTCGCGACGTCACCTGGGCAACGAGCGACCCGGCGCTCGCCACGGTCGATGCGACGGGGCTCGTGACCGGGATCCGACCGGGCACGGTCACGATCACGGCGACGAGCGAGGGCGTCGACGGCACGGCCACGATCACGGTAATCCGGGTGCCCGTAGCCTCGGTGGACGTGTCCCCGGATAGCGGGCTCATCTACGTCGGGGCTGAACTGGAACTCACGGGGATCCCGCGCGACTCGGGGGGGAACGCGGTGTCACGGGCGCTGTTCTGGGCGAGCAGTGACGAAGCAGTGGCCACGGTCGTCAAAGGGCCGCCGCGCACCGCGTCCGCCACCGTCACCGGCGTGGCCGAGGGAACCGCGACGATCACGGCCACGAGCGACGGCGTGGTGGGCTCGGCCACCGTGGTGGTGGAGGCGGTGCCGGTCACGTCCGTGGTGGTCACGCCGGATACGGCGACGGTGTTGCTGAATAGCACGCTCGCGCTCACCGCAGAGCCGCGCGATTCGGCCGGCAACCCGCTCCAGCGCCCGGTGTCCTGGGCGACGAACGACGCGGCGATCGCGACCGTCGACGGGGCCGGCGTCGTGACGGGGATGGCGGACGGGATCGTGACGATCACCGCCACGAGTGACGGCGTCGACGGGACGGCCGAGATCACGGTGTTTGCTCCAGTCGCGTCGGTGGTCGTTACGCCGGAGGTGGACACGGTCATCAAAGGAACCACTCGGCAGCTCACAGCCGAGCCGCGCGACGCGAACGACAACCCGCTCGTGGGCCGCGACGTCACCTGGGCGACCAGCGACCCGGCGCTCGCCACGGTCGATGCGACGGGACTCGTGACCGGGATCCGACGGGGCACGATCACGATCACGGCGACGAGCGAGGGAATCGACGGGACGGCCACGGTCACGGTCATCCGGGTGCCCGTAGCCTCGGTAGACGTGACCCCGGACAGTGGGCTCATCTCCGTCGGGGCCGAACTGGAACTCACGGGGATCCCGCGCGACTCGGTGGGGAACTCTGTCTCACGGGCGCTGTTCTGGGCGAGCAGTGACGAAGCAGTGGCCACGGTGGTCAAAGGGCCGCCGCGCACCGCGTCCGCCACCGTCACCGGCGTGGCCGAGGGAACCGCGACGATCACGGCCACGAGCGACGGCGTGGTAGGCTCGGCCACCGTGGTGGTGGAGGAGGTGCCGGTCACCTCGGTGGTGGTCACGCCGGACACGGCGACGGTGTTGCTGAATAGCACGCTCGCGCTCACCGCAGAGCCGCGCGATTCGGCCGGCAACCCGCTCCAGCGCCTGGTGTCCTGGGCGACGAACGACGCGGCGATCGCGACCGTCGACGGGGCCGGCGTCGTGACGGGGATGGCGGACGGGGTCGTGACGATCACCGCCACGAGCGACGGCATCGACGGCACCGCCGCCATCACGGTGTTTGCGCCGGTGGCGTCCGTCGTGGTCATGCCGGCTGTGGATACGGTCATCGAGGGCGCCACTCGGCAGCTCACAGCCGAGCCCCGCGACGCGAACGACACCCCGCTCACCGGTCGCGACGTCACCTGGGCGACCAGCGACCCGGGCCGCGCCACGGTCGACGCCACCGGCCTAGTCACGGGCGAGTCAGTAGGCGACGTCACGATCACCGCCACGAGCGAGGGTGTCTCGGGTGAATCGAGTGTGGCCGTGGTGCCGGTGCCGGTGGCGTCGGTGGTGGTCATGCCGGACACAGCGACGGTTTGGATGGACAGCTCGCTCGGGCTCACTGCCGAGCCGCGAGATTCAGCCGACAACCCGCTGGCCCGGGCGGTGACGTGGGCGACGGGCGACCCGGCGATCGCGACCGTCGACGGGGCGGGCGTCGTGACGGGGGTTGCCGATGGAGCGGTGACGATTACCGCCACGAGCGAAGGGGTCGATGGGACCGCCGGGATAACCGTGTTTGCGCCGGTGGCGTCAGTGGTTGTCACGCCGGACGTGGACACGGTCATCGAGGGCACCACCCGGCAGCTCACGGCCGAACCCCGCGACGCGAACGACAATCCACTTGTGGGCCGCGACGTCGCGTGGGCGACCAGCGACACGACGATCGCCACAGTGAACGCCGCGGGTGGCGTTACCGGCGTGCGTCGCGGCTCGGTAGTCGTCACGGCCACGAGTGAGGGGGTCGACGGGACGGCAGCAGTCACGGTCATCCGGGTCCCTGTGGCATCGGTGGACGTGACTCCTGACAGCGGGCTCGTTTACATCGGGACCGATCTGGAACTCACGGGGGTCCCACTAGACTCGGCCGGGAACGCGGTGGCGCGAGGGGTTTTCTGGGCGAGCAGCAACGAAGCGGTTGCCACGGTCACCAAAGGGCCACCGGGCACGGGGACGGCAATCGTCTCCGGCGTGGCGGAGGGAACTGCGACGATCACCGCCACGAGCGACGGCGTCATGGGTACGGCTAACATCACCGTCGAGACCGTGCCGGTCGCGAGCATCGTGGTCACACCCACGGTGGATACGATCGTCGAGAACCAGACCGTGCAGATCTCTGCCGAGCCTCGCGACTCGGCTGACAATCCGCTGCCGGGCCGCGTGGTGACGTGGACCAGTAGCGATCCGGCGGTGGCAACGGTCGATGGGGATGGGCTCGTCACCGGCCTCACCGTGGGCACAGTGACGATTACCGCAACGAGTGAAGGCGTTGAGGGGACTTCGACTATCACGGTTGACCCCGCACCAGTCGCCCAGGTGATTGTCACGCCCACCAGTGCCACGATCGGGATCGCGCGGGTCGTTCCGCTAAAGGCTGATGTCGAGGATCCTTCCGGGAATCCGCTTGTACGATCCGTGACGTGGTCCAGTTCAGATCCCTCAGTAGCGAGCGTGTCGCCCGAGGGGGTCGTGTTTGCCGCGGATGTCGGCGTCTGCACGATTACCGCCGAGAGTGAGGGTGTTCAGGGAACGGCGACGATTACCGTGCAGGCGGGCGCCGCACTGCCGGCGTTTCCCGGAGCCGAGGGGTTTGGTGCGTACGCCATGGGGGGCCGCGGCGGTGCCGTGATACACGTGACCAACTTGAACGACGCCGGGCCCGGTTCCTTTCGGGACGCGGTCACGCAGCCGGGACCTCGTACCGTCGTGTTCGATGTCTCCGGCACCATCGCCCTCCAGTCAGACATTCGGATCCGGGATGATTCGTTGACGATTGCGGGCCAGACCGCGCCGGGAGACGGTGTCACGATCAAGGGAGCGACCACGTTCATTGAGGCCAATCACGTCGTCGTCCGATTCATCCGGTTTCGACGTGGCAGCGAAGACATCGATTCCCGGCAGACCGACGCCGTCACCGTGGCGGACGGCACTCAGATCATACTCGATCACGTTTCCGTGTCGTGGGGAACGGATGAATCGCTCAGTGTGACACGTGACGTCACAAACCTCACCCTGCAGTGGAGCATCATCTCCGAGGGGCTCGACACCTTGGATCACGGCTTTGGTTCGATCATTCGGTCGGGGATGCCGATGTCGGAGATTTCGCTCCACCATAACTTGTGGGCCCACCACCGGGCACGGCTGCCGAATCTGACGTCCAACCCGGGCGCCGCCAGTACGCATCTCGTCGACTTTCGTAACAACGTCCGGTATAACTGGGAGCGAGGATATGGGGACACGGGCCACCCCGACGCACCAAATGATGCGTTGAACATCAATTGGGTGGGCAACTACTCCCAGTCAGGGCCATCAGTGTTCCCGGATCATGAGGTTGCCGCCCTCACCCTCGATAGCGAAACGACCGTTTCGCTCTACGTCAATGACAACCTCAGCAACGGCACGGACGTGGGCACCGACACCCTCGCGTTCGATGGTCCGTTCGTGTTCTCGCCAACACCATTCGCCGTGGCCGCGGGATACGAGATCGCCACGGAGTCGCCTAGCACGGCCTATTCCCGGGTATTGAACGAAGCCGGGGCGACGGTACCGTTTCGCGACCCGGTCGATGACCGCGTGATCGTCGACGTGCAGAACCTCACCGGCACGTTCATCAAATCGGAAAACGACGTTGGCGGGTGGCCGGTATTGAACACTGCGCCGCCTCCGACGGACACCGATCAAGACGGCATGCCCGACGATTGGGAAACGGCGCGCGGGTTGGATCCGCTGGACCCGAGCGACCGGAATGGCGATCGGAACGGACTCGGGAACTACACCAACTTGGAGGAATATCTCGACTGGCTCGTGACGTCTAACTGAACGGAATCGATGGCTGGCGCGCGGAAGGTCACGACCAGTCAACCATCCCACAAATCAAATAGCTCTCAACGCATAGATGTTGGCGATCGCCACGACGTCGCGCCCACGCTGTACCGGAACCAAAGCGCGCCGGTAACCGTCTCCTTCGAATCGATCGAGCCGATCCCAGTGGTCGGGAAGGCTCCCAGACACAAGCAGCTTGACGGGAACGCGAGGCCCCGCCGGATCCCACGTGAGCGCGGGGAATCCGTAGTCCGCACCCCAACCGACGTGGGAAACATGACCCCGCACGTATCCGTCGCTCCACGATCCTCGCACGGGCTCAATCACGTGGTGGTTCACTTCGCCCGGAGCCAGAGACCCATAGATCGCGAGGTTCCGCGAGGGGAAGGCCAACAGCGCGTCCAACGCCTGTTGCATCACCGTTCCGCGCAAGCCATCGCCACAGTCAACGGCAAGCGCCCGCTCAGCCGCCTGAACCGCTTCGATATCGGCCGACGATCCGGCTGACGGGACACCGCTCGCCCGGGCGGCCGCAACAAAGACTTCGAGCGCCGCTCTTGCCGTTCGGGAACATTTTTCTGAACTGGCCGTCCCCGTCGTCGTGTTGAGGAGCTTGAGCCCGCGTTCCAATTGATCGAGCACTCCAGCCTCCCGCCACCAAACGGCCACCGCGCCCGAACCCCGCCGGTCGGTCACGAGCCCCTCCACACCCTACCGCCCTGTCTCGACGCTCAGGCGATCATCCTTCCACGTCCACCATTTGAGAAGTTCCTCGTCGTGCTCGGTGTGGCTCGCGAAGTACACGGCGCAGCGAAACACATAGAGCACGCACCGGTCGATGTGACCGCCGCGCACCACGCACAGATCGCGGTACAGGCGTTCGGGATCTCGACCGACCAGATCGGCGACACGCTCCACACCCAGGTCTGTGAGGTCGCGGGCGATGCTCGGTCCCACCCCCGGAATACGTTGGAGATCACTCACTCCAGTGGAATGGTTATCCATCATGAACCCTTCGGAACGCGGTTAGGAGCGGAAGTTTCCGTATTTCAACTCGATCCCAAAGTCTTCCTCCCGAAGAAACGCGATCACCTCTTGCGCAGTGTCCTTCGACGGCGCCGTCACCCGCAGTTCTCCTCCTTGGATGGCAACCTGCACCTTCTTGAATCCCTGGGCCTTGACGGCTTTGACGATCGTCCGTGCCGTATCTTCCGGGATCGCTTGGGTGAGCGTTGCCACCCGGCGCACGCGGCCACCGCCCGCCGCCTCGATCTCTCCTGCGTGCATGTTCTTGATGGGAATCTTTCGCTGGACGAGCTTGGTTTGCAGCACGTCGTACAACGCCTTCATCTTGAATTCGTCGTCAGCGTCCATCTTGATGGTCGCCAACTTTCGATCGAATTCGATCACGCACTTCGTGCCCTTGAAATCGTATCGCTGACGCACTTCCTTCATGGCGTTGTTCACCGCATTGTCGACCTCTTGGAGATCGGCGCCGGTCGTTACGTCAAAGCTCGCTTTGGAAGCCATGTTCGGAATATGACCGACGTCGGGCCGGGATGCCAGCGAACGGGAAACCCGATGGTGTTGGAGCGAAGATGAACATTCCACGAGACCAGTACGAGCTGATCGAGGCGGAAATTGCCAGCGACACAAGCCCGGTGGGGATCGACGCGAAGAAGACCCACATCATGATTTTGCACAAGCTCGCCGAAATCGAGAAGCGACTCGCGAAACTCGAGCAGAGGATGTCATGACCCTTCATCCACCGAACCCCACTAAGCCCATTGCACGGCGTGATTTCGTACGGGCCGGTGCTCTCGGTCTCGGAGGCACGGCTCTCGCCGCCTCGATTGTCCAACAGGGACCCGCGCGGCCACGATTTCGGCTGACGACGAGGGAACGATTCGACGCGGCATCGATTCCCGCGTACCGGCGGGAACATCAGGCGGCGTATCGATACATCGACCGCAACATCGATCGTCACCTCGACGCGCTGCGTCGCTGGATTCGGCAGCCTTCGGTCAGCGCCGAAGGGACCGGCATCGAGCAAATGGCGGATATGGTCCGCGATGATCTCCGCGCCTTGGGGTTCGCCGAGACGGCAATCGTCCCCACGTCGGGCCACCCGGGTGTGTGGGGATATTACGACGCCGGTGCTGCGAAGACGTTGATGGTCTATTTGATGTACGACGTCCAGCCGGTGAACCCCGAGGACTGGCGGGTTCCCCCGTTCGATGGCGCATTGGTGGAAACGGAGTTGGGCACAGTCCTCATGGGTCGGGGCGCAACGAACGAAAAAGGTCCCGAACGCGCCTTCTTGAACGCGCTCGAGGCAATCATCACGACCGACGGCCGCCTGCCAATCAACATCATGGTCACGGCCGAGGGAGAAGAGGAGTTGGGCTCGCCCAACTACCCCCAGATCGTCGACCGATACGAAGATCGGCTCCGCGCGGCGGACGGCGTCTTCTTCCCATTCAACTCGCAGGACGCAACCGGTGACACGACCCTCAACCTGGGCGTAAAGGGCATCCTCTACTTCGAGATGGAAGCTGTCGGTGGCGCGGCGGGCGGCCCGACGCGCTCAGAAATCCATGGATCGTACAAGGCCATCGTCGACGCACCGGTCTGGCGGCTCGTTCAGGCACTCGCCTGGCTGACGACACCCGACGGAAACACCATCGCCGTCCCGGGCTACTACGACGGGGTCCGGCCTCCGACACCGGAGGAGCAACGACTCGTCAACGGCGTCCTCGCCAAGTGGGACCCGGCCGTGGTAAAACGAGCTCTCGCAGTGGAGCAGTGGATCGACAATATGGATGCCGAGGAGGCGCTCCTCAGCTACCTCTACCATCCGACGCTCAACATCGATGGCATCTGGGGCGGCTACACCGGGCCGGGTTCGAAGACGATCCTCCCCCACAAGGCAACCGCCAAGGTCGATTCCCGCCTGCCTCCGGACCTGAAGCCCGACGAGGCTCTGAGGCAGATCCGTCTCCATCTGGATGCCGGCGGATTTCGCGACGTCACCATTCGGCAGTTGTCCGGCTATCCGCCGTCGCAGACGTCGGTCGCCGACCCAATGGTCCGGGCGGCCATCGGTGTCATCAACAAGTACACCGACCCTCCAACGGTGTGGCCCCGTCTCGCCGGAAGCGCCCCGTTTTACCAGTTCACCGAGCGGCTCGGACTGCCGCTGGTGCTTGCAGGAATGGCACACGGCTCGGGCGCGCACGCGCCAGACGAGTACATGGTCATCGACCCGAAACCGGAATCGCGGGTCTACGGCCTGGCCGGGACCGAAAAGTGGTATGTGGACCTGATCTACGCGTTTGCCGATATGTGATCCGGAGTCTGGTGAGCATGGGTGCTGCGTGGTGAGTGGTGCCGTCCGGGCGGACGTGATTCGTGGTGGGATGGACCAGGGTGTAGGAGGTGCTGACCCCTCCCGGCCTGGCCGCTCATCTCCGCCCACCACTCACGACTCGCCACTCCCAACTCACCCATGACACCCCCTTCCCCGACATCCGAGTTGTCCGGAACCCTCCTGCCCCTTCTCCATCTTTTCGTTCCCTTGTAGCTTGTAAGGCTGTTATGGCTGAGATCTCCCTCCGATCGAGCAAGATGCTGCTGATGTCCGGGTCCGCGAACCGGACCCTGGCGGAAGAGATTGCACAATGTCTCGATCAAGCGCTCTGTCGAGTGACCCTGAGGCGGTTTGCGGACGGCGAGATCTTCGTGAAGATCGACGAAAACGTTCGTGGCCAGGATGTCTTCATCATCCAGCCCACGAATCCTCCGGCGGAGAACCTGCTCGAGCTGCTCATCATGATCGATGCAGCCCGCCGGGCGAGCGCCGCACGGGTGACCGCGGTCGTACCCTACTACGGCTATGGCCGGCAGGACCGAAAAGACGAGCCGCGTGTTGCCATCACGGCGAAGCTGGTCGCCAACCTGCTCGTCACGGCAGGCGCCGACCGAGTGTTGGGAATCGATTTCCACCAGCATCAACTACAGGGATTCTTCGACATTCCGGTGGATCACCTGTACGCGGCGCCCGTCTTTGCCGAGCACTATCGCCAAAAACGACTGGAGCGGCCGGTGGTCGTGGCCCCGGACGCCGGCGCCGTCAAGATCGCGCGGGGATTCGCCAAACGGCTCGACGCGTCGCTCGCCATCGTCGACAAGCGCCGCCCATCGGCCAACATCGCCGAGGTCCTGAACGTCGTGGGTGACGTCGCGGCTCGCGATTGTCTGCTCGTTGACGACATGGTCGATACGGCCGGGACCTTGACGGAAGCGGTTCGGGCCCTCAAGGCCCGAGGCGCGAGGGAAGTTTACTGTTGCGCAACGCACGCCCTGCTCTCCGGTCCGGCGGTCGATCGGCTGGCGGCGGCGGAAGCGACGGAAGTCGCGGTGACGAACACGATTCGGATACCGGATGACCGTGTATTTGATTCGCTCAAGGTGCTGTCGGTGGCGCCGCTCTTTGCGCAAGCGATTCACTCGACACACAGCGATCAGTCCGTAAGCAAACTCTTTTGACACGACGCAAGAAACCAGGCAAGGCACGACATGGCACAGGAACATAAGATCCGCGCGGAAACGCGCACCGAGACCGGCAAGGGTCCGGCCAGACGACTCAGGATGGCTGGCAAGGTACCCTGCGTGGTGTACGGGCACGGTCGCGCAGCGCGATCGCTCACGCTCGTTCGGTCAGACCTCGAAAGGGCGTTGGTTGGCGTCGGTGGGTCCACGATGATCGACCTGGAAATCGACGGGACCAGCGTGCAGACGCTGATCCGTGAGGTTCAGCGGCATCCGACTCGTCTGGAAATCACCCACATCGACTTCCTCGAGGTGCATGCGGGTGAGGTCATTACCGTGTCTGTTCCGGTCCACCTTACTGGTGCCC
>JBFIZG010000057.1:0-13173 GCA_041604955.1 Gemmatimonadales bacterium
ATCCGTTCGGCGAGCGATGGGTCCGCAACGACGCCCGGGCCGCCGCCGAAGAGCAACCGGAGGAAGGGAACGAGAAGCGTGAACGTCAAACCGTCGAGGATGGAGGCGACGACAGTAGCGAGAAAGGCCAGAGCGAGGATACCGGAATGCGGACGCGTAAAGCGCCACAGCCGGCGGAACACGTTCACTATTTGTCTCTTCGGGGGGACAACAACGCGATCGGCAAAACCATTTCCTCCGGCGTCGCGCCGCCGTGCAGAAACGAACCGCGGTACCGCGCCTGATACTCACGTAACTTCGTCGGGTAGACAAAGAAATGATCGTCTTTTGCGATCAGCATACGAACTCCCAGTCGCTTCGAAGGCAAACCCCACCCGGACAGGTCCGACACGGAAATGGCGGTTTGGGGATCTTCTGCGCGAAGATCCTCGCCAAACTTGTATCGCAGGTTGGCCGTCGCATCGCGTTTCGCAAAAACAGTGGCAGGGGAGTGACAGTGAATCGAGCCGTGGTCGGTCGTGAGCAGTACCGGCACGCCGCGTCGCTCGGCTTCCTTCAGCGACCGGAACAACGCCGAATCCTGAAACCACGTGCGGGTCAGTGTCCTGAGCGCCGCCGCATCCCGCGCGACCTCATAGAGGATCGCGTGCTCCGCACGCCCATGTGTGAGTTGATCGACGAAGTTGAAGACGAGCGCCGTCACACCCGGTTGCGAAACCATGCCCGGCAACCGCCGAAGCGTCTCTTCTCCATCGGACGCCACCGTGATCTTCTGATAACGCACCGGTACCGTTTCACCGGTAATGTCACGCAGCTGTTCGTCGAGCAGGGCGGCCTCGTGCTGATTCAGGCTTTCGTCGTCCCGCTCCGACCACCATTCCGGGTAGCGGGACGCAATTTCGATCGGAAATAGACCGCTGAATATCGCGTTCCGCGCATAGGGTGTCGCCGACGGGAGAATGCCGAAGTGGTAGGACTCCTCGACATCAAATAATTCCGTCACGACCGGCTTCAGGAGCTCCCACTGGTCCAAACGGAGACAGTCCACCACCACAAACAGCACCGCCCCATATCGTTGTAACAACGGGACGAGGAATTCGCTCGACACGTCGACTGAGAGTGGCGGGCGGTCGCCGTCCGGGTTCGCCAGCCACTTCGGATACTCCCGTTCGATGAACGCCGCGAAATCGCCGTGCAGGCTGAGCTGAAACGCACGCAACGCGTCCTTGAGCCCACTCTCGTCGGTGTGCGAGAGTCGCACCTCCCACTGCGCCACCTCCACCACGAGCTCGGTCCATTCCCGCCACCCGAGTCGCGAACCGCGGTTGAGTTCCATTTCGCGGAACCGCGTCACGAAGTCACGTGCCAGACGCTGTTGACGAATCCGATCGCCCTCGAGCAGCCGCGTCACGACACTCAACACCTGGCGCGGGTTGACGGGTTTGACCAGGTAGTCGTCCAGCTCGATGCCGATTGCCTCGCGCATCGTCCCGGCTTCTTCGCTCTTCGTGACCATCACGACGGGAACGGCGGGGTCCACGCCCCGAATCTCGTCCACGAGCTCCAGGCCCCGTTTCCCGGGCATCTGTTCGTCCAGCAACACCACCCCGTACGCGTGGCCCCGAAGCAGGTCGATGGCGTCATCGCCATGCGCCGCTTGCTCGACCTCGAATCCGTTTTCTTCGAGAAAGAGCACGTGCGCGCCTAGCGATTCGACTTCATCGTCGATCCAGAGAACGCTCTTGGGTCGTCCCATGGTCTGTAAGGTAACCTTCCGTCATTTCGCTGACGCGACTGGTCGGCAGCGATCTGAATCCGTACATTCCGACTGGAGACACTCTACGGATGGGCCGCCTTCCCTCCCAGGCGCCTACCTCGACGATGACCGATCAACTAGTTCCGGCTGAAACGCGACTCATCACCGCTCTCGGCAAAGCCGTCAGGGGACCCCAGCGGAATGGCCTCTTTGCGCTCTGGCTGGTCGTCCGCGTGTGTGACGGACTGCTTCCCCCGGATGCCCTGAGTCCACGGGCGCATCGAAAGCGGTTGGAGAGCCTGGTGCGGCGTTTGAGCAGCCTCTCGCTGCCGCCGACCCTCCGCCGCCTCTTGCTGACGTCGATCCGTCACCTTCCCGAAGGAACGGCAGCGGCCGCCGTGGCAACACTTGGCGATTTGAGAGATTCGGTGCCCGACCAACAGCTCGGATCGGAAGCCGAACAGGCACTGTCGATGGCGGTTCGGGCCGCCAAGGCGTTGCTCCGCGACCCGGAGCCGGCGCCAGTAACCGAAGTGGGCGTCTAAGCCGGAACGGTTACGCGCGGAAGTCGGACTCGGCTAGTCCGAGCCTGGTTCCGCCGAGACGATGCGGTAATGGGTGCCTCCGTTCTGCCTGGGTTCGATCATCACCCACAGTGGCGTACCACTCCGCTCTGCCAGTATCGTGATCGACCCGTTTGGCATTTTCGCGTCCGAGAGAACGCCCCAGCCCAGGTTTCCCAGGTTCCGGCGATACCACTCCGCAATCGTGTCCGCGGACATGGCGCTCGCATATCGTTTTTCGACCGATTCGGACGTTCCTTGAACCGTCGTCGGGGTCGAAAGCGGAAACAGCGGCACATCATCCAGCAAACGCGCCGGCGGGGTACCTTCCCCGGCGTCGCCGGCCTGCTCCCCGCGGCACGCCGCGAGCAACATCATCCCGCAACAGGCAATTGTGATCCCTAACGACCGCGAATTCATCATCTTGGCGGAAGCCTAGCCAAGCGCACCGCTGGGAGCAAGAGGAGGTTTGCTCGGGTCGTTCGACCCTCGGTATATTGCCTGCCACACTCCAAATAGCACATCTGGGACGAACTGCCGTGTTCGATTCGCGGGACCGGCGGAGGGACTATGGCCGACCACAGTAAGTGGAAGCAAATCAAACACAAGAAAGCCGCGACGGACGCGAAGCGCGGCGCGAAGTTCACGAAGCTCATCAAGGAAATCACCGTCGCCGCCCGGCAGGCCGGCGGAGATCCGGCAGGCAATCCGAGGTTACGTACCGCCATCGACACCGCCAAGGCTGCAAACATGCCGGCGGACAATATCGATCGCGCCATCAAGAAGGGTACCGGTGAACTCGAAGGCGTGGTCTACGAAGAAGCGACGTACGAGGGGTACGGCCCCGGAGGTTCCGCCATTCTGATCGAAGTGACCAGCGACAACCTCAACAGAACCGTCGCCGAGATCCGCCATATTTTCTCCCGCCGCGGTGGAAATCTGGGGGCGCCCAACTCGGTGGCCTGGATGTTCACGAAAAAGGGTCAGATCTCCCTCGACGTCGCGAAGCACTCCGAAGATGAAACACTGGAAGCCGCGTTGGAAGCGGGCGCGGAGAATCTCGTGACCGAGGACGATCAGCACCTTATCACAACCGATCCGGCGAATCTCCATGCGGTGCGCGATGCGCTCGAGCAGCGAGGCTTCGCGATTGGCGAAACGGAGATCGCCATGATTCCCGCGAATACCGTTCAGGTCGAAGCGAAGGACGCAGAAGCACTGCTCAAACTCATCGACGCACTCGAAGACCACGACGACGTCTCGAAGGTGTTCAGCAACTTCGATATCGACCAGGACACGCTCGCGGCAGTGGAGGGATGACGGCCCGGGTGCTGGGTATCGATCCCGGCACCGCCGTGACCGGATACGGGCTGCTCGAACCGGCCCCCGGACGGCTCGGCCGCCTGATCGAGTGCGGAGTGATCCGAACGGACTCGGCACGGCCGATAGGAAGCCGCCTGGACACGATCTACGAAGGCGTCACGGAACTCATTCAACGACACACGCCGACCACGATCGCGCTCGAAGACATCTTCTACGGGAAGAACGTTCGTACGACGGTCGCGCTCAGTCACGCGCGGGGTGTCATTCTGCTTGCCGCCTCGCGCGCCAACGTCGAGGTGTCAGCCCTGTCACCGGCAACCGTCAAGAAACGCGTGGTGGGCGCGGGAGGCGCGGCAAAGACCCAAGTGGCGTACATGGTGCAGCAGCTCTTGAGACTCAAGGACCCGCCGTCCCCGTCGGACGCCGCCGACGCCTGCGCCGTCGCGTTGGCGCACCTCCTCGCCTTCCAGTACGTCGCGTGATCTCTGGGGTTCGCGGAAAGATCATCGCCAAAACCGGCGATCGGGTCACTCTCGAGACGTCCGGCGGCATCGATTACGAGGTCGCGGTTCCGCTTGGGGTGCTCGAGCGCCTTCCCGAAGAGGGGCAGTCGGTCGCGCTCAAGACCATCGCCGTGATTCGCGAGGACGCCTGGGCGCTCTACGGGTTTGACGAGGACCACGAGCGGTCGGTGTTTCAGCGTCTGCTGGCCACGACCGGTGTTGGGCCGCGGTTGGCGCTGGCGATTCTGTCGACACTCGGGGGCGCTCGAGTCGTTCGAGCGGTTACGGGGGGCGACATTGCGACGCTCTGCACCGTCCCGGGCATCGGGAAGCGCACCGCCGAGCGCCTGGTGGTCGAACTCAAGGACAAGTTGGGGCGCGTCGAGGAGGTTGCCGGCGTCGCGGGACCGTCAGCCGTCACCGAACAGGCGGTCCAGGCACTGGTCAATCTCGGATACGGCCGGGCCGACGCCGAACAGGCGGTGCGCGGCCAGGTCTCCGAAGATGGCACCGGTTCAACGGTTGACTTGATCCGAGGCGCGCTGCAACTCTTGACCAAGAGAAAATGAAAACCGCCGAATGGCTTTGTACCGCGTGTGGTTCGACGAATCGCAAGTTGGTCGGTGATCTCGAGACCCGGACACGGGACCGGTGCATGAGCTGCCGCACGCGTCACGTCATCGAAGAAGACACACGCCCGGTCCGATGGACCGCCGTTGGTGAAGAGTGAGTCGACCGGAAATCACGACGCCGGAAGCGCTCCCCGACGAATCGACGACCGAGGCAACCCTCCGCCCAACGCAGCTGTCGGAATTCGTCGGCCAGGAAACCGTCAAGGAGAGCCTACAGATCGCCATCGAGGCGGCGCTGCAGCGGGGAGAGCCTCTCGACCATACCCTTTTCTTCGGACCGCCCGGGTTGGGGAAGACGACGCTCGGCATGTTAGTCGCCCGCGAAATGGGCGCCAGCATCCGGATCACCAGCGGACCCGTGACCGAAAAACCCGGCGACCTGGTCGGTATGCTCACCACCCTCGGTCGCAGGGATGTGTTGTTCATCGACGAAATCCACCGGCTTCGCCCGACGTTGGAGGAATTCCTCTATCCCGCTATGGAAGATTTCCGGGTGGACGTCCGGATTGCCGAGGGGCCGAACGCTCAGACCGTGCCGATGTCGGTGGAACCGTTCACGCTGATCGGAGCGTCGACTCGATTCGGCATGCTGACCCCGCCGATGCGCGCACGGTTCGGGCTCATCGAGCGATTGGGATACTACCCTTCATCGGATCTCGAAAGAATCGTGACCCGGTCCGCCCGCATCCTCGGCATCGACGTCACCCCGGAGGGCGCCGAAGAGATCGCAAAACGGAGCCGTGGAACGCCGCGAGTCGCCAACCGCCTGCTCCGGCGCGTGCGGGACTACGCTCAGGTTCGCGCCGACGGGACGATCACACGCGAGGTCGCCCAAGCCGCCCTCTCGAGGCTCAACGTCGATGAGTACGGACTCGACGACATGGACGCGCGCATTCTCAAAGCGATCATCGAGAAGTTTCAAGGAGGACCGGTTGGGCTCAAGAACATCGCCGTCGCCGTGGGCGAAGATTCCGGCACCCTCGAGGAAGTGTACGAGCCATACTTGATTCAGCAGGGGTATCTCCAGCGCACACCGCAAGGCAGGACGGCTACTCCGACGGCGTATCGGCATTTTGGCTACACAATGCCTTCGGACCGCGGCATCGATCAGGCAACTCTCTTTCACAGCCAGGGGCGTGACAAGCCGATTTAAGACGTCCGACTTCGACTACACGTATCCCCGTGAGGCCATTGCCCAGCGGCCACTCCCCGATCGCAGTGGAGCTCGTCTCCTCGTTCTCCATCGGCAGACCGGCAACGTCGAACATCGCGTGTTTCACGACTTTCCCACGCTGCCGGACCCTGGGGACGTGGTGGTGCTGAACGTCAGCCGGGTCGTACCAGCCCGGCTCAAGGGTCGTCGCCAGAACGGAGCGGAAGCCGAGATCCTGTTGGTTCATGAAGAAACCGACGGCTCGTGGCTGGCGATGGTGCACCCCGGTGGAAAACTCAAGCAGGGGAGACACGTTCAGTTTGGCGAGGACGCGCGCGCGGAGGTCGTCGAGGTCATCGGTGGGGGCCTCCGGCGGATCAGCCTGACCGGTCTCGATGCAGCGGATCTCATGCGCAAATACGGGACGACTCCCCTGCCGCCGTACATCGAGCGGGCGCCGGACCCAGCCGATCGCGACCGGTATCAGACAGTGTTTGCGAAAGCCGACGGGAGCGTGGCCGCTCCGACGGCCGGTCTGCATTTCACACCGGCCATTCTCGACGACCTCGAGCGGCGGGATGTGCGGGTTGCCGAGGTCGTCCTCCACATCGGGCCGGGTACGTTCAAACCGGTTTCGGCTGACGACCCGAGCGAGCACACGATGCATGCCGAGCATTTCGCGGTGTCCGCCGAAAACGCGGCCGTCATCCAAGAGGCGCGTGACCGCGGAAGTCGGATTTGGGCGGTGGGAACGAGCGTAACGCGGGTGCTCGAAGCCGTTGGGAGGGAGAACCGCATCCAGACGTCGTCCGGTTGGACCGATCTCTTCATTTATCCGCCGTTCGAGTTCCGCGTGGTCGATGCGCTCCTCACCAACTTCCATCTCCCACGTTCCACACTCCTCATGCTCGTGTCGGCGTTTGCCGGCTACGAGGCCACCCGCAATGCGTATCGGGATGCCGTTCAGGCCGGGTACCGCCTGTACAGCTACGGCGACGCGATGGTTGTGGTGTGAAACCGTTCGAGTTCCGTGTCGAACGGACCGACGGGGCCTCGCGCGCGGCAACGTTGATGTTGCCCCACGGAGAGGTTCCCACCCCCGCATTCATGCCGGTTGGCACTCAGGGGACCGTACGCGCGCTTTCGCCATACGACCTCGAGGCGGTTGGTGCGCGTATGGTCTTGGCCAACACGTATCACCTGCACGCGCGCCCGGGAGAGGAGGTGGTGGCGGCTCTCGGAGGGCTGCACGATTTCATGGCGTGGCGGCGCCCGCTCCTCACCGACTCTGGCGGGTTCCAGGTATTCTCGCTGGACGGATTTCGCACGGTGGACGATACCGGCGTGGTCTTCCGTTCGCCGGTGGGGGGCGAATACGTGCAGTTGACACCGGAGCGGGCGGTAGAAATCCAATGGGCGCTCGGGGCGGACATCGCGATGGCGCTGGATCACGTCGTCCCGGGAGGGGCCGACCGGCGGGCCGCCGAGGACGCGTTAGCGCGGACGGGCCACTGGCTCGCGAGGTGCCGAACGCGTCACGGCGAGTTGAGCGGCGGAGCAGACCGGCAGACGCTGTGGCCGATCGTCCAGGGAGCCGCACACCTCGTCCTTCGGAAACAAGCCGTCGAGGAGATCCTCCGGCTCGGAACGTGGACAGGGATCGCGATTGGCGGTCTCGCCGTCGGGGAGCCCAAGGGGGTGATGTACGAGATCATCGAGGCCTTGGAACCTTCGCTCCCGCCCAGTCTCCCCCGTTATCTTATGGGGGTCGGGTTTCCCGTCGACCTCCTGTTGGCAATCGAGCGTGGGGTGGACCTGTTTGACTGCGTGGCTCCCACCCGAAACGGCCGGAACGGATCGGCGTTTACCCTCGACGGCCCGGTCAACATACGCAACGCGGTCCATCGGCAGGACAGCGCGCCGTTGGACGATTCGTGCGACTGTGAAACGTGTCGCACCTATTCCCGGGCGTACTTGCGGCACCTATTCGTGGCGGACGAGTTGCTCGGGCTCCGGCTCCTCTCCTTGCACAACGTACGATTCTTGGTTCGATTGGCCGAGGAAGCCCGAATCCGGATCTCCGAGGGCGCGTTTGCTCCTTGGAGCAAGCGCTGGATCGAACGATATACGACGAGAGGCACACCGTGACGTTGGTGACATTGTTTTTCTTCGCGCCCGCCGGTCAGTCGGGTGGCAGTGGTATGGGGATTTTTCTGCTTCAGATGCTGGGCATTTTGGGAATCTTTTATTTCCTGATCATTCGGCCCAAGGTGCGGCAGGAGCGACAGCATCGCGAACGGATCGAAAAGGTGAAGCGGGGCGATCAGATTACGACTGCCGGCGGAATCGTGGGAGAGGTCGTCCATGTCAAGGACAACAAGCTCACCGTCAAGAGCGGTGAATCCCGCCTCATCGTCCAGCGCGAGCGGGTTGCGGAAGTGGTGTCGCCGGGAGAATCGGAAGAGAAACAGAAGTGATTCGGGCCATCCATTTGCTCGGTTCGCCAACGCTCCGTGATCGGGCGACAGAAATCGAGTCCGTCGACGCCGAAGTTCGCGACCTGGTCCAGGACCTATTCGACACGATGTATGCCGATCAAGGGGTGGGGTTGGCCGCCAACCAGATCGGCCAGACAAGACGTGTCGCGGTCGTGGACAACGGCGAGGACCCGGCGATCGTTTTGATCAACCCCATCATCAAGCAGCGGAGCGGTAAGATACGGGCCGAAGAGGGTTGCCTCTCGATCCCGGAGATCTTCGCTGACGTGGACCGCGCCGGGCAGATCACGGTCGAGACGACTACGGTCGACGGGGAACGGATCGAAATCGAGGCAGCCGATCTCTTAGCGCGGGTCATCCAGCACGAGATCGACCATCTCGATGGGATTCTGTTTCTCGATCGCGTGGGACCCCTCAAGCGCCGGATGCTACTCAAGAAGTGGCAAAAGATGCGAAAGGGCCAGACGGGACACTTGAAGGAGGTCTCACCGGCCCGGGTCGAGGAGTGACGTGCGGATAATCTTTCTGGGGACACCGGACTTCGCCGTTCCCTCACTCCGCGCGCTCCTGGGAGAGGGATTTGACGTTGCGGCGGTGGTCACGCAGCCCGATCGCCCGCAAGGGCGCTCGCGTTCGACGCTCATTCCCCCGCCGATCAAGAAGACCGCCGTCGATGAAGGCATACTCGTTTTCCAGCCCGAACAACCAAACGATCCGGTTTTCGTCAACCAACTCCGCCTGCTCGAGCCGGAACTCGGTGTGGTGGTGGCATACGGCCATATCCTCAAGGCCCCGCTGCTCGAACTGCCCACACACGGATGGATCAACGTGCATGCGTCGCTGTTGCCCAAATTTCGGGGCGCGGCGCCCATCGTACACACGATCTTGAACGGCGACGACCTCGCCGGTATTACGGTCATGCAACTGGTACCGAAACTCGATTCGGGTCCGATGATCCACCAGCTCTCGACAGCCGTCGCACCAGACGAGACGGGGGGCGAGTTGACCGCTCGGTTGGCCG
The DNA here is from genome assembly GCA_041604955.1 of Gemmatimonadales bacterium. Lineage (GTDB taxonomy): Bacteria > Gemmatimonadota > Gemmatimonadetes > Gemmatimonadales > GWC2-71-9 > JBFHWR01. The sequence goes on from JBFIZG010000057.1 coordinate 9,450, forward strand.
AGCTCGGAGCGCTCGCATTGGTAGAGGCGTTGGCGCTCATCGCGAGTGGCGCTGCGGAACCCGAACCGCAGGACGACGACCGCGCCACCTTCGCGCCCAAGATCACGCGGGAACAAGCGCACATCCGGTGGGAGGAGCCCGCAGCCCTGATTGCGCGACAGGTTCGAGCACTGGATCCGGAACCTGGAGCCTGGACAGCGCTGAACGGTCGCACAGTCAAACTGTTCGGGCCCCGTCTCGCGGACGAATGGGAGGACGATGAGACACCAGGCGAGATTCTCCAGACCGACCCCGCGCTGGTCGTCGCCACGGGGAATGGCGCGTTGCAATTCCTGGACGTCCTCCCCGCAGGGAAACAACGCATGGCCGCATCCGATTGGCTGCGCGGCAACATTGTCAAGAAGGGCGACCGTCTGGAGTGAATCGCTTGATCCCACGGCTTCACGCAGTCACGGACGATCGCGTACTCTCCACACCCGACTTCATCGCTCGCGCGGGAACTCTTGCCCGATCGCATCTAGTCGCCCTACATCTCAGGTCACGAAACGCGACGGGGAAGCGACTCTGGGAACTCGCGCGCAGCTTGAAAGACATCTGCACGCCTTCGAAAGCGGCCTTGTTCGTAAACGACCGGGTTGACGTCGCGCGCGCGGTGGCGGCGGACGGCGTTCACCTTCCAGCGCATGGCGTGACGCCGGCGGCAGCTCGAAGGATCGTCGGGCAACACGTGTGGATCGGGTGTTCGGTCCACGACGCCGACGAGGCGGCGGCGGCGGGTGACGCCGGTGCCGACTTCGTATTCCTCGGCCCAATCTGGGAAACGGCATCGCACCCTGGACGGCAGCCGCTCGGCCCGGAGATCATCTCCACCGTCGAGAGGGTGAAGGTGATCGCAATCGGCGGGATCACGCCCCAACGGGTTCGTACATGTATGAGCGCGGGCGCCTACGGTGTCGCGGTGGTCTCCGCCCTGTGGTTCCAGCACGACGCCGATGCTGCCCTCCGAGACATGCTGCTATCTTTAACGCATGAACCAAACGATGACGGTGCTGGTTAACGGAGAGGAGCGGAGCGTGCGACAGCCGGCAACGCTGCTCGATCTTCTCCGCCAGTTCGATCTCGATCCCAGGGCGGTGGTTGTGGAACTCAACCGCGAACTCATTCGTCGTCCCACGCTTTCCAGCACGGTCTTGCGAGACGGAGACCGTGTCGAGTTGGTTCATTTCGTGGGCGGCGGCTAGGGGCATACGATGGCCACGACGGCTTCCACACTGACAGATACCGATCTCGTCGTCGGCGGGCGCACGTTCCGGTCGCGCCTGATGGTCGGGACCGGAAAGTATCCGGATAACGACACGATGGTTCGCGCGATCGAGGCGTCCGGCGCGGAAATCGTCACGGTCGCCGTACGGCGCGTCGATCTCGATCGCGCCAAGAGCGAAAGCATTCTTCACCACCTCGATCCCGCGCGTTGGTTTCTGCTCGCCAACACCGCCGGCTGCTACACGGCTCACGATGCCGTGCGGTACTCCCGGCTCGCTCGGGAGGCGGGTTTCAACGAATTCGTCAAACTGGAAGTGATCGGCGACGAAGAGACGCTGTTACCTGACGTCGACGGGCTGTTGAATGCAGCGAGAACCCTGGTGAAAGAGGGGTTTCACGTCATGGCCTACACCAACGACGACTTGGTGACGGCGCTCCGTCTGGAAGACGCGGGTTGTGCCGCCGTGATGCCGCTCGCGTCACCCATTGGAAGCGGTCTCGGGCTCACCAACCCGTACAACATCCGGACCATCAAGCGCCGGCTGACAGTCCCCGTGATCGTCGACGCTGGCGTGGGAACGGCCTCCGATGCATGCATCACCATGGAGCAAGGGGTGGACGGCATTCTCATGAACACCGCGCTCGCTGCCGCGCGAGATCCGATCATGATGGCGCGCGCGATGCGAGAAGCCGTTTCGGCCGGGCGACTCGCATACTTGGCCGGACGGATGCCGCGCCGAGACGTTGCCGTGCCATCGAGCCCGACGACGGGGTTGCTCGACTGAAGATGGTGGAGGGAACGGATGCTCGGTGGGCCGCACTCGAGATACTGAGACGGGTGCGGGCGGGCCAGCTATTCCAGACGGCGCGAGAAACCGCCGTCAAGGATCTCGCCGGGCCCGACCGCCGTCTCGCACACGAGATTGCGGCGGGCGTCCTCCGCCGCCGCTCGAATTTGGACCGGCAGCTCAGGCCGCTCGTGTCCGGGAGTTGGCGGAAAACGTCACCCGACTTGAAGGACTTGCTCCGGATCGGAGCCTTCCAACTGGCGGAACTCGATCGTGTCCCGGCGTACGGAGCCGTTCAAGCGACAGTCGAAGTGGCGAAACGGGAGCAGGGCCGGCGGGGAGCGGGAATGGTCAATGCCATTCTCCGACAGGTGGCCGCGAAAACAGACCCGGAGTCACGCGAGCCCTCCACCTCTTCGGAAGCCGCAGACATCGCCGATACGTACTCGCACCCGGCATGGCTCGTCGAGCGGTGGCTCGCGACCTACGGCGCCGAGCGGACGACGGCGCTGCTGGCACACAACAACCGGCGTCCCTCGCTCGTTTTGCAGCCGGCCCGCTGGAATGCCACTCGGCTCCGGGATGCGCTCAGCGCCAACGCGGTGCAGTTCAGCGACGCCCCATTCGCATGTGGGTACACCGTCCGAGGCGTTCGTGTCGAAGACCTTCCGGGATACCGCGACGGCGGATTCGTAGTGCAGGATGCCGCACAAGCGCACGTGTTGGAACAGATGCGTTTCACTGACGGCAGTGTGGTGTGGGACGCGTGTGCCGCGCCTGGCGGTAAGACCGCCGTCTTGAGCCGCCGCTGTCAGGTGATGTCATCCGATCTCAGGCGGAACCGTCTGAACCTGCTGCACGACACGCTGCGGCGAGCGGCGCCGGACGTTCACACATTTCTCGCCGACGCCCGACACCCGCCCGTCAGTCCCGGACGGGTCGACACGATCCTGATCGATGCTCCCTGCACCGCCACTGGGACGTTCGCCCGACACCCAGACGCTCGCTGGCGAATCTCGCCGGAGCGGCTTGGGCAGGCCGCGCTCACCCAAGCCGCGATCCTGGAAGGTGCCGCGTCTGTCGCGATTCCCGGAACTGTGCTGATCTACCTTACGTGCTCGCTCGAGCAGGAGGAAAACACGCAGCAGATCGATGGGTTTCTCGAGCGGCATCCGGAGTTTCGCCGAGATTGCGACGACGTTTTCGTGTTCCCGACGGACGCGGGCACGGACGGCGCGTTCGGAGCGCGCCTCGAGCGAATCCGATGAGATTCAGACGGCACATTCCGCGCCGCCGTGACTGGACCGCCTGGCTCCAACGTCCGGTTCGTCGGCCCGAAGAGACCCGGCGACGGGTTGTGATCACCCTGGCTATTGCTTTGGTCACTTTCACGGCAGGCTATCTCGTGTCGGCCCTGGTGATCTTCCCGGCACCGATCTTCGCGCGGACCATCACCGTCCCGCAGGTGTTAGGGCTTCAGGGAGATGCCGCGCGCCAGAGACTCGAAGACGCGGGGTTCCGGCCGGGGGAAACCGATCCCATCAGTCACCCCTCGGCCGCAACCGGAGCGGTGGTGTGGCAGGATCCGCCCGCTGGCGTGGCGATGCGGCTCGGTAGCACGGTGACGATCTCGTGGAGCCGGGGGCCACAGCGGATCCCGGTCCCCGACGTCA
>JBFIZG010000058.1:0-12936 GCA_041604955.1 Gemmatimonadales bacterium
CGTCGTTGATCGACCGCCGGTACAACTGTTCTGACTCGGCAACGCGTCCGGTGGATCGGTAATTCACCGCGAGGTTGTTGAGCGCGGTGGGGTCCGACGGATACTGCTCCAGCAACGCAGTGTACGCGGCGTTTGCGGCATCCAAGTCCTCCGTTACATAGGTGTAGTACACCGCCTCCGTCAGGTACCGCTCCCGATCCGTCAGGCGGTTCCGCAGATCGTACGCCGTCTGGAACGCCACTTCCGCGCGAGAGGGATCCCGAGCCTGGTTGCTCAAGAGCACGCCGAGCTTGCGGTACGCCATCGCAAACGTCGAATCCTCGGCGATCGCCTGTTCGAGCAGGGCGATGGCGCGTTCAGCGTCGCCTTGGTCGTTCACCCTGAGCGCCTGCGCGTAGGTACGAAGCGCCTTGGTGGACCGGGTCGTCACCTGGTCGAGCGGCGCGTCCCCCCGAATGCTCTTGAGCGACTCACCGATCTTTTTTCGGAGCGACGCAGAGAGACGGTCCACCGCGTCGACGAGCGCCCCGCCCTTGGCGGTCTCCCTCCCGGCGGCAAGCGTCTCGCCAGTGGACGTGGCCACGAGCCTGGCCGACACGATGTAATCCCGACCGAGCGCCCGGATCTCACCGCCCACTACGGCCTTGGCGCCCTCCCGTTGGGCGATCTCGGTCGCCAGGTCGAACGTCACCGTGCTCGACGGGTCGCGTTCCATTCGGCGTAACGCGTTTGCGATCTGCGGACCCTCGAGCAGCGTCACGGTCGGCGACTGCGCGAGGTCGATGCGGAACAACTCGGTCACGGTCTCGGCCAGAGTCGAGTCGTTTGTGACGTTGTCGAACCGCGCGAGCACGATCCGGTCTTGTCGGTCAATCAACCCCGACGCAACGAGCGTCCCGGCCGGACCGATCCCGAGCACTCGCATGGCCGAGTATCCAGCAACAGCCGTTGCGAACGCGCCAAGCGCCGCGAGCAGGACCGGTTGCGTGCGACGCCACCTCGGGACGCGTGCTCCACGCCGCACGGCCCACGAGGTCCCCACCGCCACCACCAGCGCCAGCGCCGCCAGGATAAACGCGCCGGTGACCGTCCAGTCCGGCAGCCCGAACTGGGCGGTCAGCAACATCGCGAGCAGAACCAGCACGTCGCCCAGCACGAAGAACGCGAGTGCCACCTTGAGCGGGTGACTCCTCTCGACGAACCGGGCGACGTTCACGCCCCCGGTTGCCGCCCCTAGGCTCCCCGTTCCCGCCGTCATCCCGTCGAGTGCGCTCGCCAACTCCGCAGCGCTCTGCCAGCGATCCTCCGGTTTCTTTTCGAGACACCGCATGATCACGTCGGCCAGCTCGACGGGTATCCCACTTCGGTGCATCGTCACGGGATCCGGGGTCTCACTCACATGCGCGGCCACCATGGCCTGGGGCGTCTGCGCCGCAAACGGGAGGCGACCCGTCAGGAGCTGGTACCCCATCACTCCCAACGCATAGATGTCGGCGCGATGATCGACCTGTGGATCGCCCGCGGCCTGTTCCGGCGCCATATACATCGGCGTGCCCAGCGCCATACCGAATTGCGTCAACCCACTTTGCGTATCGTCTTGCGCCGCCGACACCGCCTTCGCGATCCCAAAATCCGTCACCATGGCGTGGTTACCCGACAACATCACGTTGCCCGGCTTGATGTCCCGATGCACGACGTTCGACTTGTGCGCGCGCGCGAGCGCTTCCGCCACATCTCGGAGAATGCGCACGGTTTCGTCGATCGGCAGCGCGCCCTCGCGGTGAATCTTCTCACCCAACGACTGCCCCTCGATGAACGGCATGACGTAATAGAGGATGTCGGAGTCTTCCCGTTCGGCCGCGCCGGACGTGAGGATGGGGACGATGAGCGGATGCTGGAGCGATGCCGCGAGTTGTGTTTCCCGCTCGAACCGTTCCTTGTTGACACCCGCGGCCATGTCGGGCGGAAGCACCTTGATCACGACCTTCCGCTTCAAGGCGGTTTCTTCGGCCACGAAGACGCGGCTCATCCCGCCGCCACCCAGCTCGCGCTCGAGGACGTACCGGTCACCCAGTGTTTCTTGCAGCCGTTCCTGGAAAGTCGTCACAAGCGGTCCCCAAACGAGTCGACAATCGACGTGGTCGCAAGCACTGGGAAAGGTAGAGCAGAGGTGATTGCAGGGCAAAGGGAATCCGAGTCGTGCGTGACGCTGACGACGTGAGACGGGTTACCGAATCTGAATCGGCGCGTACACAGTTTTGGGGGTTCGTTTGCTACTGTCTCAGAGGGTCACCGTGAATAAAGCGCCAGCAATGAGAAAAGCGGTCTACACATTCATCATCGGGGCGTATGACGACCTCAAGCCACCAGCAGTGGTGACGGAGGGCTGGGACTACATCTGCTTCACCGACGATCCCGAGCTCAGGTCGGAACATTGGGACGTGCGTTTGTCCGTGCGACCGCCGTCCGAACAGACGCTGGACAACAAGAGATTCGCGATGAAGCACATGATTCTGTTTCACAATTTCTTGTGGGGCTACGACATGTCGCTCTCAGTTGGCGGACAAACACTCATCAACTGCGATCTCGACGAACTCGTGGCACAGCATTTCGGGCGGGACGAAGACATGATGATCTGCCGCCACCCGGAGCGGGATTGTGTGTACGATGAGGCTGAAGCGTGCAAGCGATACGAGAAGGACGATCCGGCAGTCATCGATCAGCACATGCTGCGTTATCGCAGAGAAGGATACCCGACGCACTACGGACTGTACTCAACCAGGGTCATCGCTCGCCGCCACCACCGGCCGGTGCTCGAACGGATGTGCGAGCAGTGGTTCGCAGAGCTGTTGGGGGGCTCGCGACGTGATCAACTCAGTCTGAACTACGCGATTTGGCGGACTGGGCCACTCAGGATCTCCACCGTCGACGCCAACACGCTCTGTCACACCGAAGAGCGATTCATCGTAGGTCCGCACCGCCCGAAGGGTTGCGAACGTTCCACCTAAATGGGAACACTGCTGGCCCGAGCCTGCTGATTGGGCGCTTCGAGCGTCCGTCAGCGACCGCCAGTCACTCCCCATCCAATGTCTCGTAACGATTCGCGTAACATGGCCGGCGCCCGTTTCCATGCCTTCAGGGAGATCACCTGCCACATCATTGATGGTGAGGATTCGATACCTGGTATGCTTTCCTCACACTCAGTCCCACCCCCTAGCATCCAGCTGCCAACTGCATATAATTAGCTTAGCTAACCAAATTACCAAGGTGCCCAGATGACAGTCAAACCCGTCCCGGACCACTACCACACGGTCACGCCGTACCTCCTGGTCGAGGGTGTCGACCAGCTCATCTCGTTCCTGGAGGACGCCTTCCACGCGACCATCCACGGGAAGCTGGATCGCCCAGACGGGACCGTGATGCATGCCGAACTCGAGGTCGGAGATTCGATGGTGATGATGGGCGAACCGATGGGGGAGTTCGGCCCCATGCCTGCGTCGATCTTCGTCTACGTCGAGGACTGCGACGCCGTCTACGATCGGGCCCTGAGCGCCGGCGGTACGTCGGTCATGGAGGTGACGACGATGCAGCACGCGGGCGTACGTTACGGCGGCGTGGAGGATCCCTCGGGCAACATCTGGTGGATCGGGACGCAACGGGAAGAGGTGAGCTGGGAGGAGCAGCAGTACCGGATCGACGCGGTCGCCGATCAGCAGTTGGGTGGGTGATGCCGCGCGATCTCGCAACGAGACTCTACTTTGCCGCGATCCATCTCATTCGGAAGCTCAGAGCAGAGGACGACAAGATCGGGCTCTCACCGGCTCAGCTCTCCGCCATCTCCACGCTCGTGTCGAGGGGCGAGATGACGTTGTCGGAGTTCGCAGAGGCTCACGGCGTCCGTCCGCCGACGATCACCCGTCTCGTGCAACGGCTGGAGGCAGACGGGTACGTCATTCGAGAGGGGTCCCCCAGCGATCGCAGAGTCGCGACGGTTCGTCACACCTCCAAGGCGTGGACGATGCTCGAACGGGGGGCGTCCAAACGAGCGGCGGCGTTATCCGAGGCGATGCGCGCCCTATCCGCGGAAGAAACCGACACGCTCGAGCACGCGGTGGAGATCATGGAACGAATCGGTCGGGAACGCATCGAACCCCGCTAGCGGCTACTACCGCCTCTACCGCCTCTACCGCCCATACCGCCTCTACCGCCCCTACTCTACCGCCCTTCTTCGATTGCACTGGGTATCTCGAGCACCGTGGTCCCCCAATGGAACGCTGACTGTGTGTCCTGGTGAAACAGATGCTGCGGGCGTTTTGCTCTCGTGAGGACGCACGGGTCGGCCTTGCAACCAAGGGCTGTGCGCCGCTCCCATCGTAGGATAAACTTGATTCGGTCCGATGCTTGGTCTTCCGGCTGAAAAGGTGGCGCCATGCGGCTCGGTACACTCCCGTTGATTCTCGCCTTCTTCTTCCCAACGTCTGCGCCTGCGCAGTCACCGGACGCGGCAACCGTGTCGCGTCTCCAGTCGAGAGTAAACGGACAGCAGACAATCCGGGTGGGACTGGCCGCGGGACGCATGGTCGTCACGGATCCGACGCTCCGGTCAGACGGACTTTCGTTCGCTGGCAGATCTGACAGAATCCCCTTGAGCGAGATCTCGGAGATCGAGGTGCGCGGGAGCGCCTGGATGACGGGCGCGCTCGTGGGCGGCGCAATTGGCGGAGCGAGCGGTCTGGCGTTCGGTCTTTCCACCACGCGGGACTGTGCCGAGTTCTTCGACATCTACTGCGACACCTCGGCTGGCGAAGTCGTGTTCGCCACACTCGTCACCGGAGCATTCGGCGCTGCCGTGGGTGGCCTGATCGGGCTACCAATTCGAAAATGGAAGACCGTGTATCGGGACAGTGGACCGCGTGACCGCTTCGGCATCGCCGTGCTTCCACGTGGGAACGGGTCGGTTGTGGTAGCTGGACGCGTCGCGTTCTGAGCGGCATTCGTGCTGGTTCCCCACTTCAGGCCGCGCACCTTGCCATGCGCGCTCTGAACCGTCTCGCTGCTCGAGAGCCGTAGTCACCTCGCACAAACCCCGGGCAGTCGCAGAAACGCCCCTTGCCCTACATCTTTTCTCCATGCCGGACCATCTCGAACGTCTCGCCGCCGCGCTCCACGGCCGGTACACCATCGAGCGTGAGCTGGGGCGCGGTGGGATGGCGACGGTCTATCTCGCCGAAGACGTGAAGCACCACCGCCAGGTGGCGGTCAAGGTCATGCACCCGGAACTCGCCGAGGCGGTCGGACCCGAACGGTTTCTGCGGGAGATCGAAACCACGGCGAACCTGCGGCATCCCCACATTCTGCCGCTGTATGACTCGGGCGAGGCGGATGGGTTGCTGTTCTACGTCATGCCGTACGTGGAGGGCGAGACGCTCCGTGCACGGATCGATCGCGAGAAACAACTTCCCATAGACGAGGCGTTGGACATCGCGCGGGAGGTGGCGGATGCGTTGAGCTTCGCGCACAGCCGGAACGTCGTTCACCGCGACATCAAACCGGAAAACATCCTCCTCGAATCGGGTCATGCGGTCGTCGCCGACTTCGGCATCGCCAGGGCGGTGAGTGTGGCCGGCGGCGAGGGGTTGACCGCCACGGGCGTGGCCGTCGGCACCCCATCGTACATGAGCCCGGAACAGGCCGGGGGGACGGCCGAGGTAGACGGACGGAGCGACGTCTACAGCCTCGGCTGTGTGTTGTACGAGATGCTGGGTGGGCAGCCTCCCTTCGTGGGCCCGACGGTCGAGAGCGTCGTGCGACAACACGTTGCCGTAGACCCACCGCCCATCACCAACCTGCGACCCGGTATCTCCGATGAGGTCGCCGGCGCTCTGGCGCGCGCGTTGGCAAAGACGCCGGCTGACCGGTTCAATCCCGCGGCGCAATTCGGAGATGAGCTGCGTCGCGCGGCACCGCACTCGACCGTCGAAACGACGGCCCCCAAGAGCCGCAAGCTTCGAGTCCCGTACGGCGTCGTCGCGGCCTTCTTGTTGGTGGTGTTGGTCTGGTTTGGAGGACGGCTTGTCGGCGACGGTGATGGCGCGGTAAGGAGCGACGTGCCCCGCGTGGTCGTCCTGCCGTTCGAGAACCTGGGCCCAGCCGAAGACGATTATTTTGCCGATGGCATGACCGAAGAAATTACCGCTCGTCTCGCCACCATTTCGGACCTGGCGGTCATTGCCCGTGCAAGCGCCAACCAATACAGGGAGACCGCCAAGTCGCTGGCCGAGATCGCGCGCGAACTTCGCGTCGACTACGTATTACAGGGATCAGTCCGATGGCAACGCGTTTCTGAGAGTGAGCAGCAGGTACGAGTAACACCGCAGCTCATTCGCGTGGCGGACGAGACACAGATCTGGGCCAATGTATACGATGGAGAGATGTCTCGTGTGTTTGAGGTGCAAGCGCACATCGCGGAACACGTCCGCTCGTCCCTCGATGTGGCGCTGAGCCCGACCGGTGACGTGGCAGCCGTTACAACTCCGCCAACGGATGATCTCGAAGCGTACATCTTGTACCTTCGAGCGAACAGCGCGTTGGACGATGCTACGGTTGGCACCAACTGGGACTACCGTCAAGCGATTGAGTTGTACGAGCAGACCGTGGCGATCGACCCTGGATTTGTGAAGGCATGGTCCCGGCTGGCGTACGCGCGGGCTATCGCCCACTGGACCGGGAATCCTGGCGACCACCTCCCCGCCGCTGAGCGAGCGGTGTCCCGCGCTCTTGCGCTTGATCCATCCTCACCAGACGCACGAATCGCCAGCGGATACGTACGCTATTACGGCTACCGTAACTACGAGGGTGCACTCGAGGAATTCCTGGCCGCCCGAGAGTCCATGCCGGGCGACGCAGATCTGTTAGACGCGATGGCGTTGATCAACCGGCGTCTCGGAAATTGGGAGCGTTCATCCGAGCTTCACCGCCAGGCGGTGGCGCTGGACCCCCGGTCGAGGGTGAAGGTGGCGAACGCCGCCAGCACATTCATGGTGCTTCGTCGGTACGACGAGGCGCAGGAGTTGTATGCGACCGCGATCGACATCGACCCACGCAGCCTCTCGACATCTCTGCAAAGTGCTGGCACCTGGTTGGCACAGGGAGACCGGCAGCGCGCAAATGAAGTGGCGAAGAGTGGATTCGCTGCCGCAGGCATCGGCATATCCGAGGCAACCGTAGGCGGAACGAGCGACCCCGACTTCTGGGTCCTCCGCGGCCCGTACCTGCTCGACGGGGCAATAGATGCAATACGCGAGATGGCGCCGGCTGCTTGGACCCAAAAGACTGCGTACCACTTGATGAAGGGACATGCCTTCCACGTCTCGAAAGATGCCGCACAGGCGCGTGCCCACTACGACTCGGCAGTCGTCACCGCACGCGAAGAGCTCAGCAGGTCACCGGACAATGCGGAGGCACGTGCTCGACTTGCCATGGCGCTCGCGGGCGCTGGTCAAAAAGCGGAGGCCATCCAACAGGGAAGGCGTGCGCAAGCACTGCTACCCGTCGCAAAAGACGCAATCGACGGCGCGCGCCTCACATGGCTGCTGGGCTACCTGTACATCAAGGTCGGCGAATATGATGCGGCAATCGATCAGTTTGAGGCCGCGCTGGCTATACCGTCGGAGATGTCAAAGGGCTTGTTACGCATCGATCCGGCGGTCGAGCCCTTAAGGGGGATGGCGAGGTTTCAACGATTGATCGAGGGCGGGTGATTCAACATTCAACGTCAAACCTGCCGCCTTCGGCGGAACATCGAACGTCCAACGTTCAACATCGAACATCGAACATCGAACATCGAACGTCGAACGTCGAACGTCGAACCTGACGCGGACGGAGTTTCGACTTCCAACTCGAACCAGGGTCAGCATGAACAACAATACGACGAACCGTGACGTCGCCGGTCAGACGGCGCGCCGATCCCGCGCGACGATGCACGTGGCGATTGTCCTGACGGCGGTAGCTATCTCTTCCCTTACCTCCGTTCTCCGCGCTCAGACGATTTCCCACGACCAACTGCTCGACTACATGGAGCAGATCCGAGATGAGAACGCCCTTCCCGGACTCTCCGTGGCGGTCGCGTTCGACGGCGAGATCGTGTTCTCGGAAGGAGTGGGGTACGCCGAACTGGATAACCGCGTGCCGGCGACGGGCCGGACGGTGCACAACACGGGATCGGTGTCGAAAGTGCTGGCGGTCGTCGGACTCATGCAGCTCGTTGAGCAGGGCAACGTGAACCTCGACGCAACCATCCAGACCTACTTGCCGTACTACCCGGTAAAGGACTTTCCCATCACGGTGCGGCAGATTCTGACACACACGTCGGGAACCCGACACTACAATGGAACGGAGTTTGGACCGTACGATCTGTTACGGTTCCGTCACTACGAGGATTTCGAAGAGGCGACCAAGCTCTGGCGTGACGATCCGCTTGTGTACAGACCTGGTACCGCGTGGATGTACTCGTCACACGCCCACAACCTGCAACACGGCATCATCGAGCAGGCGTCCGGCACGACGTTCGAGGAGTACCTGAAGCGTCACGTATTCGAGCCCGCGGGCATGCTGGCCACGCAGTTCGACGTGCCGGCACGAGTCGTACAGAACCGCGGTCACGGATACGTGCGCGACCGCCGGGGGCGACTGGTCCATCCGGCACCCGAAGACCCGAGCTACAAATACGCCGGCGGGGGCATCATCTCGTCCGTCGAAGACCTGGTACGGTTCGGCATCGCACTCAACGCCGGTCGCCTGCTCGCGCCCGAAACGATTGCCGAGATGTACCGCCCGCAGATCGATCGCTCTATCATGCAGCACGTACCGGGCGGCGATCCGAGGCCGCTGGGACACGAGCAAGCGCTCGCCTGGTTCATCCGGACCGATGCAGCCGGACGACGCTACCCCAGCCACACCGGCACGGTGAAAGGCACCAGGTCGTTCCTGGCCAACTACGCGGACTATGGCGTGATCGTCGCGATACAGACCAACACGCTGCCGTTCGATCCGGTGCCGTATGGCGAAGCGATCGCGGGAATGCTGATCAACAGTCAACATCCAACATCGAACATCCAACGATAGACAATCACTTCGTTGAATGTTGGACGTTGGATGTTGGATGTTGAACGTTCCCCTAGCTAATCAGCTTCGCCAGGTCCCGCTCCCTGAGGATCTCGTTGAACGCCGCCACATCCGTGGAAAGCAGCTGCTCCAGTTCGCTCAGGTACCGCGTGAGCCGCTCCTCCAGCAGTGCCTGCACTTCTGCATGCGAATCCGTGGGCGGAAAGTCGGCGGTGCCGACGACACCCGCCAAGTAGTTGAGACGCCCGACCACGCGGGCGGGCCAGCGAACCGCATCCTGACCGGTGCCGGTCTGCCTGAGCTGAATGAGCCGTTCTTCCACGTCCAACAGTTTTTCATCCAGCTCCTTGGACGCCGCAAGAATGTCCTCGCCGTCGTCTTGATCTTCCACGACGTCCTGGAGATCGTAGAGCTGGCGGCGCAACCACTCGATCTTGTTGATCGCGTCGGCAGCCCGGTTGATGTCGGCGTACAACGTCTCCAGCATCTCGGTCTGTGCTGCGATGTCGGTCTCCGTACCCTCCGAATGCGGATCCTTGAGGACCCGGACATTCCGCCGGTACTCGCGACCGTCGACCGAGAGCGCCACGGTGTACGTGCCGGGGGCGACGAGATGCGAGAACCGCCCTTGCGGCGCGGACCGCCAACGCTCGTCGCCCAGATCCACCCAGTCGGCGTACTGCGGCTTGGTACGGAGCTTGATCTCCGTCGTCTGCTCCGTCTGGAGATTCCACGTCACCCGGTTCACACCGACCTGCGTGGTCCCGTTCAACGTGCGAACAGTGTCACCGGCCATGTCGAGGATTCGAAGCTTGACGGAATCTTCGGGTTCTTGTCCCAACCAATAGTTGATGGTCGCGCCATAGTCCGGATTCTGTCCCGCAACCGGATCGTCGAACATCGTCATCTGCGCGCTGATCGGTCGGAAGCGATACGCGTCCCGCGGCTCGAACAAGTGCGCGTCGGATGCCATGACAGCCGGCGTCATCTGTTGCAGCGGCCCCAGGTCGTCGAGAATCCAGAACCCCCGTCCGTAGGTGCCCACCACCAGATCGTTGAAGTGTTCTTGCACGACCAAGCCATAGACGGGGGCCGCGGGCAAGTTCATCTGTAACGGCTGCCAGTTGGCACCGTCATCAAACGACACGAACAACGCGCTCTCGGTTCCGAGGTACAACAGCCCGGGCCGTACCGGGTCCTCCAGCAGGTAGCGCGTGTAGCTCAGCGGACTTTCGGCGACGCCGTTCGAAATCCGTCTCCAGCTTTGGCCGAAGTTCTCGGTCTTGTACGCGTACGGCTCGAACCCGCCGACCTGGTGAAAGTCGACCGTGATGTACGCCTTGCCCGCTTCCCACTTGGACGCGTCGATGCTGCGTACGGTGCCGAGGGGCGGCAGATTGGGAATGTTGCCAGTGACGTCGGTCCACGTCGCGCCGCCGTTCCGGCTCACGTGTACCAATCCGTCGTTGGTGCCCGCCCAGAACACTCCTTGTTGCACGGGCGACTCGTCGAACGCGTAGATCACACAGCAAAATTCGACGCCGAGGTTGTCCGGAGTCAGACCTCCGGAGATTCCCTGTTTGCTCTTGTCGTTGGTGGTGAGATCGGGACTGATCACCTCCCACGTCTGGCCGCCGTTGGTGGTGCGGTGTACGTGCTGACTCGTCACGAAGACCGTCTCGTTGTCGTGCGGGGAGATGAGCAGCGGAAACGTCCATTGAAACCGGTACTTGAGATCTGCCGCGGGCCAGCCGAACGTGCCCTCGGGCCAGACCTCAACCTGGCGAAACTGTCCCGTTCTCGCGTCGTAGCGCACGACGATGCCACCGGCGGCGCCCGCGCCGGACGCGCTCGACCACACGATGTTGGGATCCGTGGGATCCGGTGTGGCAAAACCGCTTTCGCCGCCGCCCACGTCGTGCCACAGGGATCGCGGAATGCCGCCTCCGCCAAACAGACCGCCCGTCCGCGTATTGCTCGGCCCGCGCATGGACGGGCCGTCCTGCCGGTTGCCCATAACGTTATAGGGAATGGCGTTGTCAGCCGTCACGTGATACATCTGCGCGACCGGTAGTTGAATCCGGTGCCAAGACCGGCCGCGGTTCTCCGAAATGGAAACACCGCCGTCGTGTCCCACGATCATCCGATTGCCGTCGGTCGGGTCGATCCACATGTCGTGATGATCCCAACCCGGCGCCGCGAGTCCCGTGGGGTTGAAGAAACTGGCCGCCTCGCTGGTGACGCCGCCGTCTTTCGTGACGCTGTACGCGGCGGCGAGGAAGTACGCCTCGTCGGCGTCGTCGGGTGACACGGCGCAGCGGGAGTAGTACGCGGTTCGGCCGGCGAGGTCGCGATCGTGGGAAACGAGCTTCCAGCTCTTCCCGCCATTGTCCGACCGCCACAGCTCACCGCTTTCGGTCGAGTCACCGTGCCACGGAACGCCGTCGCCGGTCTCGATCAGTGCGTAGATCCGCTTCGAGTTTCGCGGGGTCATGCAGAGCGCGACGTCGCCCACCGGCAACCTCGGGAGGCCGTTTCCCTCGAGGCGTGTCCAACTGTCGCCGCCGTCGCGGCTCGTGAAGATCCCGCTCCCGGGGCCGCCGCTCTCCCGGGTCCACGTCTTGATCTCGAGTTGCCACATACCGGCAAACAGGATGCGCGGATTGTTGGGATCCATGGCCAGGTCCGATGCGCCGGTGTTCTGGTCGACGAACAGTACCTGCTGCCACGTCGCCCCGCCGTCTTTCGTCCGGTAGACGCCGCGTTCCTGTTGCGGCGTGTATCCGTGACCGAGCGCCGCGACGTAGACGATGTCGGGGTTGGTGGGGTGTACGATCACGCGCGAGATGCGTCCCGTGTTCTCGAGTCCCATCTGTCGCCAGGTCTCTCCCGCATCATCGGACCGGAAGACGCCGATGCCAATGGAGACGTTGGAGCGAATGAACGATTCGCCGGTACCGGCCCACACCACGTTCGGATCCGACGGTGCGACGGCGAGCGCCCCGATCGAGTGGACCGGTTGTTTGTCAAATACGGGCCGCCAAGTGAGCCCGCCGTCGCTCGTCTTCCATATCCCACCCGACGCGGCGCCTCCGAAATACGTCATCGGGTCGCCTGTCACCCCGGCGACCGTACTCACGCGGTTCCCCACGGGGCCGATGTGCCGGAATTTCAGTTCGGCGTATTGGTCTGGTGTGATCTGTTGCGCGGCGAGCGAGGAGGCGAGTAGGAGCGAGAGAAACGCGGAGAGGCGAGTCATAGGACGGAGCTCCGTTAAGTATCGGAGGATATGATCTTGCCAAAACCGACGGTTTGCAAGGGGCCAAATGCCCAACTTACAACGTTCAACTTTCAACGTTCAACGTTCAACGTTCAACATCCAATGCTCAGGCTCGGCGCAAGCCACAACCTTCAGCGCCGCAAGCTTTTGACACGCCTTGCACCGAAACGCCTATGGCACAAGTGGAACTGGCGCCTAGCGTCGTGCATGACACCAGAAGCCTTCGACCTCCACGGCCGGCTTGTGGATTTCGCCGTCGTCATCATTGATGTTGTGAGGGTGATACCGAGCGACCGAGCCGGACACCACATAGCAAACCAGCTCGTCCGATGTGGAACCGCGCCGGCAGCCCATCATTCCGAGGCCCAGGGAGCCGAGTCGCGAAGGGACTTTATTCACAAGATGCGGTTGGGTCTCAAGGAACTCCGCGAAACGCGCACCTGGTTGGAAATCACCGCACGAACGCAGAGTCAGCTAACACCCCTTCAGAAGGCTCTAGAAGAATGCAGCCAACTCATCGCCATCTTCTCGGC
>JBFIZG010000059.1:0-12898 GCA_041604955.1 Gemmatimonadales bacterium
AACGGCAAGGTGGACTACGTTGCGCTTCGCGAGCTGGCGCGTTCCGACGGTCAATCGAGGGTATGAGCGACATCGCCAGCCGCTATTTCGGTGTGCGAAATGGTGATCTGATAGTCGGGGGAATCCCAATCAGCGACCTCGCTGACCGGCATGGCACACCGCTCTTCGTGTACGACCGGGCTGTCCTCGATGACAAGTGGACCCAACTCAGATCCGCGCTACCGAGTCGTTTCTCCATCTACTACTCGGTGAAGGCCAACCCGAACCAGACATTGCTTCGCTACTTTCTCGCGCGTGGGAGTGGTCTAGAGATCGCCTCCGCGGGCGAGCTTTACCAAGCCATCCGCGCCGGTTGCCCCCCGGCGCGAATGTTCTTTGCCGGCCCCGGCAAGTCAGATGACGAATTGGAAATGGCGCTGATGCACGGCATCGGTGAGATCCATGTCGAATCACCGGGCGAGATCGATCGAGTCCAGATGCTCGGCGCACGCCTCGGCATCGCTCCGACGATCGCCCTACGCATCAATCCGACCGGCGAAGTTCAGGGCGGAGCCATGCGCATGGGCGGCAAACCGGCGCCCTTTGGCATCGACGAAGAACGACTCCCCGAGGCCGTCGAACAGGTGATGCGGGCCGGGAATCTGAATCTCCAGGGCGTCCATCTCTATGCCGGCACGCAGGTCCTCGATTATACGGTGCTGATCTCGCAGTATCGGAAGGCGTTTGACGTGGCGCGAACCGTTGGACGCTTGACCGGACGACCGCTTGACACGATCGACTTTGGTGGTGGTCTGGGTGTTCCCTACTTTTCGAACGAGAGGGAACTCAATCTCACTGCGCTGCGGTCCGGCCTCGCGGAGCTGCTCGCCGAGGTCCGGCAGGAGACCCAGTTCGACAAGACGCGATTCGTCGTAGAACCCGGTCGCTTTCTCGTTGCAGAGGCCGGGATCTACGTCACCCGCGTCACCGATGTGAAGACATCCCGCGACCATCGGTTTCTCATCGTCGATGGTGGAATGCATCACCATCTTGCCGCATCCGGGAACCTCGGACAAGTCATCAAACGCAACTTCCCGATCGCCCTGGTCAACAGGATGTCGGATCCGGCAAACACACCTGTCGACGTCGTCGGTCCGTTGTGTACACCGCTCGACGTGCTCGGCCGCCGTGTGACGCTCCCGTCAGCAACGATCGGTGACCTCGTCGGCGTGTTTCAGTCAGGAGCGTATGCCCGGGCGGCCAGTCCACTCGGGTTTCTGAGTCACAATGCGCCGCCCGAGATCTGGGTGAGCGACGGACAGGATCATGTGATACGGCGCCGGGGCGTCCCTGGCGACTACTTGCTCGACCAATGCAATCAAACGCTAGGGGACGTCGCCAGTCCCCAGCAACCTCCCCGATCCTAAGTCGAATAGCACGATGGTTACCCTAGAGCGAATCGAGTCTTCGCTGTTCACCAAACTGTACGAGTCGTTCTTGATTGACGACGACCCGCTGTCCGACGAGCAGGATTGGCGCAACGTGTTCGACTACCGGTGGGATACTGAAGAAGGCCATTGTGGCTACGCATTGCTCGACGACGGCCAAGTCGTGGGAATGATGGGCATGGTCTTCAGCGAGCGATACATCGATGGGGCCATCAAAAAGTTTTGCAACCTACATACGTGGTGGGTTCGGGAGGACTATCGAGGGCGGAGCTTGTTGCTATTGAGACCGATCCTGAACCTCGATGGATACACGATAACCCACTTCACGCCCTGTGATACCGTGCGTGCGGTGACAAAACGGTTGGGTTTCAAAAGGCTGAGTACACAGCTGAGGGTTCTCCTGCCACAGTTCCTAACGCGCACCTCTGAAGAAGCCACTCTCACATACGACGAGCAGACGATCGAGCCGAAGCTCATCGAGTACGACAAGACGATATTCCTGAACCATCAACCGTATGGCTGTGGACATCTCCTCGTGAATCACGGAGACGAGTATTGTTACGTCCTCTACACCTTTGTCGTGCGGCACTGGCTACCGTATTGCCACATTCACTACATCAGCAACAGAGCGATCTTCGAAAAAACGCAACCCGTCATTCGGTCCTCACTGATCCGCAAGCATAACGCGAAGTTCGTTGGACTCGATGCACGCCGGGTGTCCGACATGTCATTCCCTTCCAGTTTCAAGTTCTGGGCGCCCGGTGGCGGGCTCTACAAGTCGGCTGACATGAAGCCGGAGCAAATTGACAATTTGTATTCCGATGTCGTGATGCTGAAGCTGTCCGTTCTGCCGTCCGCGCGCAGTCAGCTGGCCAGGTTCGCCGGACGACTGTCGTCGGCGCGCCTTCTACGAGCTGAGCGGCGCCGCACGTAATACGTCGCTTAGTCAGCGCGGTCCTGATTCACCGGCTCCCGAACCAGCGATCACGTGAAGCGACGATCGCAGGGCTTCGGTTCATCGCGGTCTGCGCGTCGCCGGGTCGGGATCTCGTCCCACCTCTGGCGCTGGAGTTCGCCCGGCTTCGTTACGCTCGACCTTTTCGGCCTCGAGTTGAAAACACTGTCTTCCCGACCCGTGGGCCCACAGATTCCTCGCCGGGTCCCGCAAGGTCGCCTCCGTCTCCCGCTCGAAATTCGCGCACAGCTCGTAACGGATGCTGTCCCGCGGTTGGTAACCGTATGCCTCCGAGCCGGCGGGCTCGCGTGCGCTGATGCTCACTCCGGGCTCGGCGGCCAGCTCGTCGAGCGACGCTGGCAACCGCGCCTGCCGAGTCCAAAAGAGATCGGTGGCGGCCGCGATCGCCTGCAAATCCGCCACCCGCCTACGGTCGACCCGACGCGCGCGCTCCTCGCTCGGAGAGCCGAGGACGAAGAGTCCGGCGACCACCGCCGTGACGACAGCCGCCACCGAGCCTCCCAACATGATCGATCCGGTCGTGAGCTTCATTCCGGCACCTCCTCTCGTCGGAGGTCCCGTGTGAAGTAGCCAAACACCGAGCCGGCGATCACGCCGATGGTGAGGACCTTGAGCACGAACCGTACTGTCAGCTCGCCGCTCAAGAGGGTATACACGAGGCCCGTCACGTCACCGATCAAGATGCCCGCGGCGACGAAGAGCGTGAGGTAGGTGAGCCACCGTCGCACCTTGGAAAGTCGTCGGGCCGGATCCCGCTGGACCGCCCGTTCGTTCGTCCACGAGACGTAGACGAAGACGGGGAATGCGACGACCAGTAAGGAGATCGCCCAACGGATCGCCTCACGACTGCGCTCGAGCGCGACCACCGGGTCGATGGCGGGGTCCGGGAACGCGCGATCGATGAACTGAAAGACGAGACTGCCCAGGTTGAACGCGCTGATATACAGCGTCGTGAACAGGACGAGGTAGATGAACGCCTCGCGCGCGATGAGATAGGGCTTTGGCCGGGGGACCGGGATGGGAAAGTCGATGTCCGCGTACCGTGCCAGCGCGTCTCGCACCTGATCGGGCGGCCAGCCCGCGTCGCGGAGGACCTGTTCGAGCTGTTCCCGCGGGAGGCCCCGCTCGAGGCCCTGCTTCAAAAAGCCGTCAAGCTCCTGGTTCATGGCCATGACTCACCTCCGAGCTTGTTGACACTGTCAACTTAGAGCCAGATGTTGACAATGTCAACACCCTACCGACAATCGGCCGCTCCTCGGCCGGGTGGTGCAATACGACAGGCAAGCAGGATGAAGACGATCACCTTGCCCGTAGGTGCGCTGGGATCTACCGTTCCCCTCGCGCCCGTCCTGCGGCAGCCGCAGAACAGGAGAGCCGAATCGTGAAGCGAACGCGCAGACAATCACGCCGCGGAAAACGTGCATTCCTATTGACGACACTGGCCGCCGTCGCGACCGCCATGGCGGGCCTTGGGTGCGCCCCCGCGAATACCGACGAGTGGATCTCGCTCTTCAACGGAGAAGACCTGACCGGTTGGACACCCAAGATCAGGGGTTACGACGCCGGAGAGGACCCGTTTGGGACCTTCCGGGTGGAGGACGGGTTCTTGACCGTCGGATACGAGAACTACGACCGCTTCGACGACCGGTTCGGCCATCTCTTTTTCGAGCAGCCGTTCTCGCATTACGAACTCCACCTGGAATATCGATTTATCGGCGAGCAGATCCCAGGCGGCCCCGATTGGGCGTTCAAGAACAGTGGCGTGATGTTCCACGCACAGGGCCCCGGATCGATGCTCCGCGATCAGGATTTTCCCATCTCGCTCGAGGCGCAGCTCTTGGGTGGGAACGGTGCGGACGAGCGCTCCACCGGTAACCTCTGCACCCCGGGCACCCACGTGGAAATCCAAGGCGAATTGATCGAGACCCATTGCATCTCGTCCACCTCGCCCACGTTTCACGGCGAAGAGTGGGTAACGTTCGATCTCTTGGTGTCGGGCGATTCGCTCATCCAACACATCGTGAACGGTGACACGGTCATGACGTATGCGAAGCCGGTGATCGGAGGGGGTGTGGTAGATGGGTTCGACGAGTCCGTGAAGCGAGACGGCCAGCGGCTCACCGAAGGCTACATCGCGTTACAGAGTGAGAGTCACCCGGTCCAGTTTCGACGGGTACGCGTGAGACCGCTGCGGCATCTCGAGCGGTGAGCGGAAACCAATCCGCTTTTTCCTCGCTGCCCGGCTCCGCGTTTTTTTGCCGACGGCATTTGGTCGTGTTACGTTCGGGGTTCCCTCCAGAATCAGGACGACGCGTGAGCATTTGCATGCCGAGCTGGAATCCGACGCGGATGGGCCATTGCGTATTGGCCGTCGCGGTGCTCGTCAGCAGCGCCTGTCAATCGCTGCCGTACCGACCGGCGACCGAGCGAGACAGGATATCGCCGGACTCGCTGCTGACGATCACGCAGAGACAGACGTTCAAGTACTTCTGGGACGGTGCTGAGCCGGTATCAGGCATGGCCCGAGAGCGGTACCACTTCGAGGGCGAGGTCCCGGAGGATTTCGACGTCGTCACCACGGGCGGCTCTGGGTTTGGCGTGATGGCCATTCTGGTCGGCATCGAGCGAGGCTTCATCACACGACAGCAGGGGTTCGGCCGTTTACTGCACATCAGTCGATATCTCCAACGGGCCGACCGCTTTCGCGGCGCCTGGCCCCACTGGCTGTACGGCGAGACCGGTCGCGTCAAGCCGTTCAGCGAACGTGATGATGGCGCCGACATCGTCGAGACGGGATTTCTCATGCAGGGCCTTCTCACCGTACGGCAGTACTTTGCGAACGGCAACACCGAAGAGCGTGCCCTTGCGGCGAAGATCGATACGCTCTGGCGGGAGGTGGAATGGAATTGGTTCACCAACGGCGAAAACCAGCTCTACTGGCATTGGTCTCCCAACCATGGGTTCTCGTTTCCGTTCCACGGTTTCAACGAAACGCTGATCGCTTACATTCTCGCGGCCGCGTCGCCGACCTTTGGTGTGTCCGATCGCGTATACCATGAGGGCTGGGCCCAAGGCGGTCAGATCGTCTATGGAGGAGAGAAATACGGCTATACCATTGCACTTCGACACAACTTTGCCGAAGAAACCACCGGTCCGCTCTTTTGGTCACACTACTCGTTTCTTGGCTTAGACCCCAGAAATCTGCGAAGTCCGTACGCCGATTACTGGGAGCACAATACCAATCACACCCTGATCAATCGGCAGTACGTTATCGAGAATCCGAACAACTTTCGCGGGTACAGTGAAACGTGTTGGGGTCTCACGGCCAGCTATTCGCTGGACTTTTACGCGGCACACAGTCCCGGTCTGGACTTGGGTGTGATCGCGCCGACGGCTGCGCTCTCGTCGTTTCCCTATACCCCGCAGTACTCGATGCAGGCCCTGGAGCACTTTTACTACGGATTGGGGGATAGGATCTGGGGCGAATTCGGGTTTTATGACGCGTTCAGCATTCACGAAAGTTGGTACCCGAAACAATACCTCGCCATCGACCAGGGTCCGATCGTCGTCATGATCGAAAATCACCGGTCCGGGCTGCTGTGGGACCTGTTCATGTCGTCCCCAGAGGTCATCGCGGCGTTGGAAACGCTCGGGTTTCAATACTGACGCTTGCATGGCGATAGGAATCCGTGAACCCCAAAATCAGCATCTGTCCGATTGTACCGCCTCCGTCTATTCCGCAAGTTGTGCGACGAGTTTCGTCAAACCGGCGCAAGATTGGCGTGCTGAACATCAGAACTGCCGCTGCGGTTCAATCGTTTGGAGGTGTCGGCGACGGTCGCCGCGCCTCGACTCATCACAGCAGATACGTGTACGGGTGCGGACGTCTGCGAAGCTGTCGCGTCCGACTCGTCCAATGGCTTCCGCAACCCCATGAGGAGAGACGACAATGCACGAAATCGCCGCGAAGGCACTGACACTCGCGCACCCGACTTTTCGATGTGGCGTTCCACATTTTCGCGAGCGCCGGTTGATTCCGATTCGGACGTCCGCCCATCTGATCGTCTTCGATGCGGAAAAGATCAGCCCACTCTATACGATGCTCGAAGTCCAGCCGGTCGACGAAACCAACGTCGATCGCAAAGACAACTTCAGCAGCGGGGACGTGACATTGCCTGACGAACTTTGCACGACCGAAAAGCACTACGCCAACTGGAACAAGGCGCACCCCGAGTTTCCGGTGGACAAGGGTCACAGTGCGGGATCACAGTATCGGCGCGGTGACGTTGTCGAGCAGTCTGATATCGATACGCTGGCGGGCGTCACGCCCGAAGCCAGTAAGACGAATCGAAACTGTAAGGGACCTCTGGAATCCGCGATTCTCGCGTACGCGAAGAAGAAGACGCACACGTACCTGGTGCAAGGGCCAATCTGGTACGGGCTCGAACCGAAACACGGGAAGCTGGAGAACGGTCAGTGGATTCCGGATGCGCTCTTTATCTCCGCGTTGTTTCTACACCGAAAGACGGTACGGTCGTGGACATGGTTGATGGAAAACGAAACGACGATCAAGGGTGCGAACCTCCGCGAGATAACGCTGGATGACATCGAACGACTCACCGGGCTCTATCTCTGGGGCAATGTCGGCGCGAACAAGTTTGCCAAGCGGCGGAACAAGCTGAGCGGCGGCACATGGTGGAAGGCCGGTCAACCGGCCGGGTGACGTGGAGTCGGTATGTAGCCAGACCAGCTTTGGTGGTTCCCGAGCAAGGAGGGAGGACCTCGGCGTTCCCACGGCTCGCATACCGATGAAACTCCGTGATCCTCGAGTACGGGTGGGGACCGGGCTATGTCGTGACGTTTTCTAAGTTCCAATCGCCGTGGATCTCGACACCCGGTGCGGCGTTCGTTAAAACCACCGTGGATGAGCTACCTTAATAGCTTGCCATCCCAACGACACCCATGACGCCGTCACCCACCTACACCGTTCTCATCGCCAGCTACCTCGAGC
The DNA here is from genome assembly GCA_041604955.1 of Gemmatimonadales bacterium. GTDB lineage: Bacteria > Gemmatimonadota > Gemmatimonadetes > Gemmatimonadales > GWC2-71-9 > JBFHWR01. The sequence goes on from JBFIZG010000059.1 coordinate 7,415, forward strand.
CGCATCACGTCGATCGGATTCGTCAGGTCGATTCGAGGCTTCGGGTGATCTACGAGCCTGCGCTGCTGCGGCCGCCACGATACCCCGCGGATCACACGGGCTCACCGGTCGAACGGACTCCTGAAGAAGAAGCAGAGTGGCGACGACTCTTGGCGGCCGCAGAGATCCTCTTCGACTTCGATCAGACGCACCGAGAAGACCTGCCGGACCTCGCACCCAACGTGCGGTGGATTCAAGCCACCAGCGCCGGTATTGGCCATTTCGTGAAGCGCATGGCGTACGATCAGCGTATGCCCGCCACGGTGTTCACCACCGCAAGCGGCGTGCACGCGGTTCCGCTCGCTGAGTTCTGTCTGATGGCCATGCTGTTGTTCAACAAGGGGTTGCTGCGCATGGTCGGGGACCAACAGCGGAAGCACTGGGAACGCTACGCGGGCACCGATCTCGTGAACCGGACGCTCGTGATAATCGGTGTGGGAACGATCGGCCGGAAGCTCGCGCGCATCGCGAAAGCGCTCGGCATGATCGTGGTGGGCGTGACGCGGAACCCCGACGCGGCCGAACCCGCGTCGCTCAACCTGCACGAACTCTTCGCACCCGCCGACCTCCCGCGCGTGCTGCCCCGCGCCGAGTATCTCGTGCTGGTCACGCCTCACACCGACGAAACGGAAAAGATGATCGGCGCCGCCGAACTGGCCTCGCTCCCGCAGGGCGCGATCGTGATCAACGTCGCGCGCGGCGCCGTCGTCGACGAGACGGCATTGATCGAGTCCCTCCGGTCGGGACACCTCGGCGGCGCGGCGCTGGATGTGTTCGAGCACGAACCCCTCCCGCTGTCAAGCCCGCTTTGGGATATGCCGAACGTACTGGTTAGCCCCCATTCAGGCAGCACGAGCGACCGCGAAAACGAACGCCTCACGAATCTCTTTTGCGAGAACCTCAGGCGGTACCTCGACCACAAATCGCTGTTGAACGTGTTGGATACGGAGAGGATGTACTGAGCGCGGGGGGACGGGAGCCTTGAGCCGGGCGCCGCTGAGGGTTGAGGGTTGAAGGTTCCGCCGCAGGCGGCAGGTCCGGCCTAGACAGTCACCCATACACCGCCCTCAGCCGCCGACGCGTACAGGGCCTCGATGGTTCGCATATTTGTCGCGGCTTCGCGGGCGCCGTAGCGAACCGGGCGGTCGCGCAAGACGCAGTCCGCAAAATGCTCGACCATCAGCTGATACTCGTCTGCACCTGGGACCGTGTGCTCCCTCCGCCCATCCCTCCCGCGGTGTTCCGTAAACGTGGCATCATCTTTACCTGGCAAGAAGGCGGAAGGTACCTCGAGCCACCCATCCACACCGGCCACTTCACACACTTCCCGACGCGCCATGTTGAGCGCCGAATCGAACTGTGCCAACACTCCGTTGGGGAAGCGAAGGGTTCCCACCATACGGGCGTCCACCCCGGTCGGAGCGGGTTGGGACGTTGCCTGAACCGCGATCGGCTCGGCTCCGGCAAGCGTGCGGCTCACGTTCACACAGTAACACCCGACGTCCATCAGCGAGCCGCCACCCATCTCGGGGAGCAGTCGGATGTTGCCGGGCCCCTGTAGTTTGAATGTGAACGCGCTGCGGATCATTTGGAGTTCGCCCAGCGCACCTTCCGCGACCATCGCGATCACGCGTTCGGTTCGCGGATGGAACCGGTACATGAATGCCTCCATTAGTTTCACGCCGTGCTCGCGCGCGGCCGCATCCATCTCGAGACATTCGGCAGCGGTCAACGCGAGCGGTTTCTCGCAAAGGACATGCTTCCCGGCTTCCGCCGCACGAATGGCCCATTCCCGGTGCATACTGTTGGGTAACGGGATGTAGACGGCATCGACCCGGTCGTCTTCCAGCAACGCGTCATAGGTGCCGTACCACCGCGGGAAGCCACCCTCCTCGGCGAATTTTCGCGCGACGCTTTCATCCCGGCTCGCCACAGCAGTCAACTCTCCGTTAACGGACGCTTGAATGGCCGGATTCACGGCCCGTCGGCCAATGTTTGCGGTGCTCATGACTCCCCAGCGTACTCGATTCGTGTCGCTCATTCGTTCAGTCTCCCTACCACGGCATGGATTGCATGAGGCCGCGCGCACCCTCGAGCGGTTGCTCGGACCCAGGGGCGCTCTGGCGCGCTGGTCGATCGGGACTAGCAAAGAATAGGGCGCAAGCCCCTCCGCCCGACAGACACCATCCCTTGGCGAGCCGGCCGGGCTGGCACGCCATCGGCAATCCTTCCGCGCCGGCCGGCGGACGGATAGCATTGGATGGTCCACTTTCCCCTACAGTATCCACCAGGAGTCGACAATGCGTACGATGCTTCGATGGACGGTTCCGGCAGCACCGGGCAATGAGGCCATAAAGAATGGCGCGATTGCGAACACGGTCGAGGCCTTGATGGAGCAGCTCAAACCAGAGGCCGCATATTTCATGGCGTGGGAGGGCAAGCGTTCGGGCATGATGTTCTTTGACATGACGGACCCGGCTCAAATACCCGTGATAGCGGAGCAGCTGTTCATGGCCATGGACGCCGAGGTCGAGTTTCTCCCGGTGATGAACGCGGAAGATTTGAAAAGAGCGTTGTCGCAGGTCGGAACCTAGGGGCCAAGTCCTCTTCATTCTCGAACGGTCGCTGGATCTCTTATCGGGTCGCGGGCTCACGGATACCCCGCAAGCGTCCCCGCCCCCGCCATGAGGTCTTTGCACACAGCCAGGAGGTGTCGATGGTTTTCAGTAAGACGCTGACATGCTTGATCGCGCTCGCGACGCTCGGGGCCGTTCCGCTGGCCGCGCAAGAGGCGCGGCGCTACATCGACGGCCGGTCGGCGGTCGATTCCGACGCCGCTCCTTTCAGCGGCGCGGTGATGGCCGGTAACACGCTCTACGTATCGGGCTCGCTCGGGCTCGAGGGGGGAGAGGTGCCGGCCACGCCCGAAGCAGAGGCACGAAACGTCCTGAACAATATCAGGGGCACGCTGGAAGCAGCGGGAATGACCATGGACGATCTCGTGTTTGTCCAGGTGTTTTGCTCCGACGTGCAGTTTTATGGTGCGTTCAACTCGGTCTACCGAACGTATTTCACTAGAGAGTTTCCCGCACGAGCGTTTGTCGGGTCCGGAACGCTCCTGGCTGGAGCGAGATTCGAGGTACTGGGCATTGCCGTGAGGCGCTGAGGACCTCGGCGTACTGTCGCCGCACGCTCATTTCGTATAGGATCCGGCGGCGGCATTTAACGAATGCGGGGCTTTCTCTCAACCTTGGGTGATCATGGATCTACAAATCACTGGCGAAGTTACCAACGTGCTCGAAGAAGAAACCGGAACAGGCCGGAACGGGACTTGGCGGAAACAGGCGTTTGTGCTCAGGACGCCCGGCGAGTACCCCAAAGACGTCTGCATCGTGCAATGGGGTGACAGCATCGACAAGTTTGCCGTCCAATCCGGTGAGACCATAACCGCCCACATCGATATCCAGAGCCGCGAGTACAACGGTCGTTGGTACACGGACGTGAAGGCCTGGAAGATCGAGCGCAACGCGGGGCAGCACGCGTAGCAGCACGGGCGAAACTCGTCGAGCCAGGCTTCGGGCCTTAGGCGGATGAGGTGCGCTGGTTGGCAGAGGGCGAGAAACCCCGCCAGAAAGGCGGGCACGGTGGACGAAGCGGTGAGGTCACTTTCGCGGCCGGTCGCCCATCCAGTATCTCGGACCCGAGCCGAAACCTGACGCCCGGTCGTCCGGGTTTGAGAGCTTGCAGCGGGTGAGCGACAAGCATCCGCACCCAATACACTCCGTCAGACTGTCCCGCAGTCGCTCGAGATCGGCGATCTCCTGGTCGATCCGCGCCCGCCACGGACTCGTGAGACGCGACCAGTCCCGCCGACGCGGCACCGAATCCGAGGGTAGCTTGGTCAACTCGGTTCGGATCTCTTCCAACGTGAGCCCGATTCGCTGTGCAAAGACGATGAACGCAATCCGCCGCAGAACGGCCCGGTGAAACCGGCGGTGGCCGGAACCGGCGCGTTCTGACCGGATCAGGCCCCGCTCTTCGTAGTACCTGAGGGCCGAAGCGGCGACCCCGCTCCGCCGCGCCACTTCCCCAATCGTGAGCTGCTGGGACATACCCACAAGATATTCCCTGAGGGACTTGACTTCAAGTTCACTTGAACTTGTAGTTTGCAACTCCGAGGCCCCGGGGACCGCCCGCGGCCGAGATACCACGCTGGCAGGAAAGGGGTGAGCACCATGTTCTGGCGAAAAACCACTCGATCCGAGTCATCCGGGCGCGTGAGCCCGAAGCAGCCCAATCGGAGATCCGCCGGTCCCCTGGCGTTCGAATGGCGGGTCTCGTTTGCGGACCGCTGGTTTGCCGATGTGCCAGCGGAGACGCAGCGCTCCTCGCAGACGCCGTCAGAGTCGTCGGGTCGAGAGGGCGGGGCAAACGTCGGTTCAGAGCAAGTGGAAAGCGCCGCGTAGCTCATGTCGCCGCCCGGGGGGGACGGGTGTCAGGATCCCTCCGGGCCGGTTCGTGCTGGCTTGGCAGGACGCGCATGGTCGTGAGCCACAAGATTCCACTGTTCGACGTTTACGCCCCTGAACAGCAGCCACAGAAGAAGCAACAGTTCCCCGACGAACGTAAACTGGCTGATCGTCACGCCTGTGTCCGGAAACAGCACGAGAGTCGAAACATCGATGAGATAGCCAAGACCCCCAATGATCAAGAGCACACCCAGGATTTTGGGAATGAAATTCGATTTGTAGACTAACAAACCGAGCGGCAACAGCCAGAGACCCCAGAATACCTGCGCGAGAAGAATTCCCTGGCTGCGAACGTCCAGAAAAAACATCAGTTGAGCGTTCAACTGATCTGAGTCGAATGCCGCCAAGTAATCCGCTTCGCTCACCAACAACAGTACTGCGAAGTGGTTCGCCTCGATCAAGAATGCGATCGGGACACCGAGCAACGCGAGAACGACCATCAGTACGGCGCGGCGTTTGTGGACGGGTTCGAAAAGCTTGTAGAGTGCCAGGACGAGGAAGATAAAAAGCGCTTGACCGATCAGATGGCTCAGGATCCCGATACGAAAGAGACCCTCCGACGCCGCAATGTTACCGGCTGTCGCCGTAGCATCGCCTGGCACGATCAGAGCGGAGGGGACGTACAGAATCCCGATGAAAGCGAGCACCGCCATCCCCAGGTACAGAGCCCCCGCGAGTCGTGCGGTCTTATTGATCGATGGGTGTGCCTTGGCGGTCATCGTGTCCTTCCAGTGCTCTTCCATGTAGCCCAGCCTGCGCACCCCTCAACCTTTCGCCCTCGGCTAGGCACGAACGCTGAGTCTGGATCCCAAGATCCACTACGCAGCGAAACTGTGGTAAGAGTGCGGTGTGTACCACGAAACGGCAATGGAACGACCATTACACGGGTGTACGCGAGATCCGTGATGATGTTTGC
>JBFIZG010000060.1:0-12629 GCA_041604955.1 Gemmatimonadales bacterium
GCGCGTCCCTGTCGAGGTAAGCCGCCGGAGTTCGGCAAACAAGAGAAGGAGTCCTATGCTCCACACGACCATCACGACGGCAATCGTCGTGGTCGCAATGGCGGTCAGCGTCTCAGCCCACGTCATCGGCCCTTCCTCGGTTTCTGGTCGCCCGGCCACCCTCGACGGGTCCGCCCTTCCGTGATAGATCGCAGCTCCAGCCTGAAGCCTGCATTGTCACAGGAAAATCCGTGACGGTCGTTGGCGTGTCAAGCGAACACGCTTGCGCGGTGTTGGAGCAAACCGTATGGTACGCCGCACGATGAGTGAACGATTTCGCGTCAGGGGAGGCGTTTCTCTCCAGGGCGTCGTGACACCCTCCGGCAACAAAAACGCGGCGCTGCCCATGCTCGCGGCGACACTCCTCACGGAAGAACCGTGCACCATCACGAACGTGCCGCGGATTCGAGACGTCGAGGTGATGGTCGAATTGCTTGCATCTCTCGGGGCGGACTGTCAGTGGATCGACGTAAACGCTGTCGCCATCGACCCGTCCGGCGTCAAACCCCAGCGCCTCAACCCAGAACTCTGCAAAAAGCTCCGCGCATCGGTGCTGTTGGCCGGCCCACTGCTTTCCAGGTTCGGACACGTGGTGCTGCCGCCACCGGGCGGAGATGTGATTGGTCGTCGCCGCCTCGATACCCATTTCCTGGCGTTTGAGGAACTCGGGAGTGAGGTGACGATCGGCGTCGACTATCAGCTCGAAGCCGCCCATCTGGAAGGCGCCGAGATGTTTCTCGATGAGCCCTGTGTAACCGCGACCGAAAACGCGCTCATGGCGGCCGTCCGCGCCAAGGGAACGACGGTGATCCGAAACGCCGCGTGCGAACCCCATGTCCAGGATCTCGGACGGGCCTTGAAAGCGATGGGGGCCGAGATCGAGGGACTCGGGACACACATCCTCACGATTCACGGGGTGGACCGCCTCGAGGGCGGCACGTTCGAGGTCGGTCCCGATCATGTCGAGATCGGAAGCTTCATTGGGCTCGCCGCGGTGACTGACAGTGAATTGGAGATTGCCGGCGTTCGGCCGGACGACCTGAGGAGCATCTTGCTGACGTTCGATCGTCTGGGGGTAAGACCTCGGTTCGAAGGGGATCGCTTGATCGTGGAATCGGCGCAGGAACGCCGAACCCGACCCGATCTCGGCGGGCACATACCCAAAATCGAAGACGGACCCTGGCCCGCATTCCCAGCAGATCTCACGTCGATCGCCGTCGTGGTCGCGACACAGTGCGACGGTGTCGTGCTCATCTTCGAAAAGATGTTCGAGTCCCGGCTGTTTTTCGTCGACAAGCTCGTCGCCATGGGGGCGAGGCTCGTGTTGTGCGACCCGCATCGCGTGGTGGTGTCGGGCCGCGCCAAGCTGAGTGGCGCGACGGTCGAGAGCCCCGATATTCGGGCCGGAATGGCCGTTCTCCTCGCGGCCCTCGCCGCTGAAGGCGAGAGCGTCATCCACAATATCGGCCAGATCGATCGCGGCTACGAGCGCATCGACGAACGGCTCCGCGCCCTCGGCGCAGATGTGGAGCGGCTCGACGGAGACGGAGTGGAATGACGGGAACGATCGACAGCGCCGCCACCCGGAAGGGGCCGGCCGACACGCGCGAGGCGTTCACTGGCAACCTCGCGATCCCCCGGTACGAACTCGAAGGCTGGCGTCAAGCCTATGGCGTCGTCGCTGGGATCACGGGACGGGGCGGTGGCTTCGATCTGAATCTTTGGAGCCGCGATTCGGTGGGGAGCGTCATGACTCGATGGAGGACGTTTGGCGAATCGGTGCGCTCCTCGTTTCCCGGTATCGTGCTGAGTCACCAGCGCCACGGTGCAGACGTGGAGAGCGTCGAGCACACCACGCGCGGCTTGTTGATCAAGGAGGGTATCGACGGCCACGCGACGACCGAAGCCGGGGTGCTGCTGGTCGTCACCGTGGCCGATTGTGTACCGGTCTACCTGCTGCACGTTCCCACGAAAACGGTTGCGCTATTGCACGCGGGCTGGCGGGGGGTCGCGCTCGGGATTCTGAAGCGCGGAGTTCAACGGCTGGTTGAGCTGTCGGGTGGAGAGGCGCATGAGATTGTAATGCATTGTGGCGTAAGTGTTTGTGGCGAATGCTATGAAGTCGGTCCTGACGTGATCGAGGCCGTGACCGGAACCCGGGCGGCCCAGTCGGGACTGCTGGACCTGCGAGGAGTACTCTGTGAGCAGGGTGAGGCACTCAAATTGAGGGAGACGACCGCCAGCGGGTGGTGCACCGTCCACGACGCGGAACGGTTCTACTCCTATCGTCGATCCAAGGGGGCGAGCGGCCGGATGGTTGCATACCTGGGTCGTCCGTCGGCTTGACCCTCTCAGCGGACCACCGGTATATTCATTAGTCGCGGGCGGGTAGGGCCGGTCGCACGATGCGGGCGTTGTCGGCCCGCATTTTTTTATCGGCTCGAATTTCGGGAGAGCAGCGATGGACGAGCTCACTGACGAGATCAGGGCGCGAGTGGCCGCCCTAGGGTTCGAGCTGGTTGACCTTCGCAAAGGTGGAAGCGGACGGCGAACGACGCTTCAGGTCCGGATCGACCGGCCGGATTCGGCGCCGCTCCATGGTGTGACTATCGACGACTGCGCGCTCGTCAGCCGCGAACTGGAAGCCTGGCTGGACGGGGACCAGGTGTTGGGACCGCGTTATGTTCTGCAGGTCTCGTCCCCAGGAGTGGAACGGCCGATTCGGTGGCCCGAGCATTGGCAGCGGTTCGTGGGGCACGACGTACGCGTGCGTGTGCCCGACCGCGGCCGGATCACGGCCACCATCGTCCGTGTCGCGAACGGGGCCGTGGTGCTCAGGCCGCTCGATGGAGTGGCAGGGGAGGACCTCGCCGTTCCGATTGAAGAAGCGAGAGACGCGACGCTGGTCGTCGACTGGTCGACCGTGGGGCGTCCGAAAGCGTCGCACAACGAGAACAAGGAGCGTCTATGACGAGTCCCGCCGAGGTGTTGGCGGCACTCCAGGAACTGGCGAACGTCAAGCAGCTGGATCGCGCCGAATTGCACGATCTGCTGCGGGATGGGATTCACGCTGCGCTGGTGAAACGCCATGGCCCCACCGTTCGCGCCGAGATCGAGATCGACGCAGGGGAGGGGAGCATCACGGTGTCGATCCTCAAGAGCGTGGTCGAAGAAGTCGAAGATCCCGTTTGCCAAATTCTGCTGGAGGAGGCTCAATTCGAGGATCCCGACTTTCAGGTTGGTGACGTCCTCGAGGAAGAAGTACCGTTTGAATCGTTCGGACGCCTAGCGGTGCAAGCGGCGAAGCAACGAATCATCCAGCGTGTTCGCGAGGGCGAACGAACGCGGATTCGTGAAGAGTTCGGTCCAAAAGTCGGCGAACTCATCTCGGGGGAGATTCAGCAGATCGAGCGCGGGCGGTTGGTCATCATGATCAATCAGTTTCGGGAGGCAGAGGCGATCATCCCGTATCGCGAGCAGAATCCGCGGGAGCATTTCCATCAGGGGGACACGATCCGCGCCGTGCTCAAACGGCTCGAAGAGACACCAAAGGGTCCCCGGCTGGTACTCTCACGCGCCGATCCGCTGTTTGTGCAGGCGCTGTTCAAACTGGAAGTACCCGAAATCCAACAGTCCATTGTGGAGATTCGGGGCGCGGCGCGGGAGGTTGGGAACCGGACAAAGATCGCGGTGGTCAGTCGAGACGACGGGATCGACCCGGTCGGAGCGTGCGTGGGTCTCAAGGGTTCGCGCGTACAAGCAGTCGTCAACGAGCTGGGCGGCGAGCGGATCGACATCGTCCCATGGTCGCCGGATCCGGAGCGGTTCACCAAGCTTGCACTAGCGCCCGCGCGCGTTGGTCGTGTGTTTGCCGAACCTGAGTCGCACACGATTCAGGCGGTGGTCGATGAGGATCAGCTGTCGCTCGCGATTGGGCGGAATGGACAGAACGTCCGGTTGGCGTCGGAGCTGACCGGGTGGAAAATTGATCTGTTCTCCAGTCGAGAATGGCTGGAACGGGGCGGCGAAGGGCCGCTGTTTGCACCGCTCCCGCCGGAAGACGAGATCATGGCGGACGTTCCGCTGAGCGAGCTGAAGGGCATTCGGCCGGAGCTCCAGACGACGCTGGAGGCCGCCGGGCTGAACACGCTGCGACACGTGCTGGATCTCGAACGCGACGATGTGCTGAAGATCGAGGGCGTGTCGCCGGAGGATGCCGACGAACTCATGGCGTTTCTCGCGGAATTGACGGAGGAAAATCCCGAATCGGACGTCGAGGAGAAGCAGCCAGAACCGGAACCGGAACCGGAGGCAGCGAAGGCGCCTGGCGCGAGCGGGGGATCGGAAACTCCGCCGGCGGCGTAATCGGCGACCGTGGCCTCCGGCTGCTGGGGCTGGGGCTCGCCGCCGGCACCGTTACCGTCGGCACCAGCGGGGTGAGACGCGCCCTCCAGCACGAGGGACTCCAGCTCATCGTCCTCGCCGGGGACTACAGCGAGCGTACCGGCGAAAAGGTCGTGCGGTTGGCTGAGCGTCGTGGAGTGAAGACGCTAATCGGGCCACCAGCGAGGGAACTTGGACGGCGGGTCGGACGTGACACGGTTCAGGCGCTGGGCGTGCGCGACCCCGCACTGGCGGACGGCATTTTGAGGCGAAGCACGGAAGTTAAGGAGGAGAACTGAGTGACGAAGACGCGGATCCACGATCTGGCGACTGAATTCGGCATCGAAAGCGGGCAGCTCATCGAGTTGCTGGCCGCGATGGGGATTCACGTCAGGAGCCACCTCTCGGCATTGGATCCGGCGCAGGTCGCACGGGTTCGGACCCGTTGGGAGCGCGACAAACGCAAGAAGCCCGAAGCGGAAAAGAAGACTCGGCGCAAGCGCACGACAAAGAAGAAGGCGAAGGCAACGAAGACGCCCGAGGCGCCAAAAGCGCCCGCACGACCCAAACGGCGTCGTCGGACTGCGGCGGAAGTTGCCGCCAAAGAAGCATCGGAGGAAGCCGTTCGTCTGGAAGAAGAGGCGGCGGCAGCGGAGTCCACACAGGAGCGCGCCGCGGCTCTGTTTGCGGATGAGACGCCGGCTCCCACAGAACCCGTCGAAGCCGGCGTCGCCGACCTGTTCAAAGCTCCCGAAGTCACCGAGCCGGACGCGCCGGCCGCACCGGCCGGACCCGAACCGCAAATCCCGACCGTGGCGGCGCCCGAATCCTCGGAGCCGGCCCCGGAGCGGCCCCGTGAACCCGTCATTCCACGACGCGTGCCTCGTACAGCGGCCCCCACACCGGTCCGGCGCCCGGCCGCAGCGGCGGGTCCGCGACCGGTCGCGTCGGCCGCGCCCGGTGAAGCCACCGAAGAACGACGCCGCGACCGCAAACGACGCGGCAAGAAGGGTAAGCGCACCGGGGTCGACCGGGAGGCGGTGCAGGCCAACATCAGCCGGACCCTGGCGAACCTCAAGGGCAGCGGCGGCAAACGACCCTCTCGGCGGCGGGAAGAAGGCCCGCGAGCACGCGAACTCGAGGAGATTCGACGCGCGGAAGAAAAAGAAAAAGAAAAGACCACGGTGCGGGTCAACGAATTCATCACGGTCTCCGAGCTGGCAGACACGCTCCACGTCGGACCGACTGCTATCGTCACGTTCTGTTTCAAAGAACTAGGCATGATGGTGACCGTAAACCAACGGCTCGACTTCGATCAGATCGAGTTGATTGCCGGTGAGTTCGGATTCAACGCCGTCAGGGAAGAGGAGTACAAGCCCAGCGTGGCAGTGGAGGAACCCGAAGAAGACGAGGCGAATCTGGTTCTCCGTCCCCCGGTGGTGACTGTGATGGGCCACGTGGATCACGGCAAGACGTCGCTCTTGGACTACGTCCGAAAGTCCAACGTCATCGCCGGCGAGGCTGGTGGTATTACCCAACACATCGGGGCATACCACGTCGAACTGCCCGGCGGCAAGGTCATCACGTTCTTGGACACACCGGGTCACGAAGCGTTCACCGCGATGCGTGCTCGTGGAGCGCAAATCACCGACGTCGTGGTCCTCGTGGTGGCGGCAGACGATCAGGTGATGCCGCAAACCGTGGAGGCCATCAGTCACGCGAAGAACGCCGGCGTGCCGCTGGTCGTGGCCATCAACAAGATCGATCTTCCCACTGCAGACGTCGAAAAGGTCAAACAAGAGCTCCTGCAACACGGTGTCGTTCTCGAAGAGTTTGGGGGTGACACGATCGCGTCCCAAATCTCGGCGAAATCGGGGCAGGGCGTAGATGAGCTGTTGGAAAAACTCCTACTTCAGGCCGAGCTGTTGGAGAAGAAGGCGAACCCCAACCGAGCCGCGCGGGGAACTGTCATCGAAAGCACGCTTGATGCTGGGAAGGGGCCCGTGGCGACGGTCCTCGTCGAATCCGGCACCCTCAAGGTGAGCAACAATTTCATCTGCGGGAACCTGGCTGGCCGAGTGCGAGCCATGTTCGACGAACGCGGCAAGCGGATCAAGCAGGCGGGACCGTCCATCCCGGCCCAGGTGCTCGGGTTTGAAGGCGTCCCACAGGCTGGAGATTCGTTCTTGGTCGTCGAAGACGCCGTGGAAGCGCGTGAGATCGCTCAAAAGCGGCAACGTCTCGATCGCGAGGCCTCGCACCGACGCTCGTCGCGCGAGGTGTCGCTCGAAGACCTGTCGAAACAGATCGAAGAAGGGGGTGTGCGGAAGCTCAACATCATCATCAAGGCGGATCAAGGAGGCCCGGCAGAGGCATTGGCAGACGCGTTCGCGCAGTTGTCGACCGATGAAGTCAAGGTCGACGTGGTTCACCGCGGCGTCGGCGCCATCTCTGAGAGCGATGTCGTGTTCGCCAAAGCCTCCAGCGCGATCATCGTGGGCTTCCACGTGCGGCCTGACTCGAACGCACGGAACGCAGCCGAGCGTGAAAAGGTCGATATTCGCACCTACCGCGTCATTTACGAAGCGGTGGAGGAGATTCGCAATGCGCTCGAGGGGCTCTTGGCGCCCGAGCAACGCGAGGTTGTGCTGGGCGAAGCCGAAGTCCGCCAAACTTTCAAGATATCGAGCATTGGAACGATCGCCGGGTGTTATGTCCGAAGCGGCACGATCAAGCGCGGCGCGCGGATGCGCGTGATTCGCGATGGCGTGGAAGTGTACAACGGCGTGCCGTCCAGCTTGAAGCGGTTCAAAGAGGACGTGCGGGAAGTGCGTGATGGGCTGGAGTGCGGAATCGGGATCGAAAACTTCAACGACGTCAAGGTCGGTGACGTGCTCGAATCGTATCAGGTCGAGGAGGTCGCGCGGTACCTCGAGACAGCCGGGGCACAGCCACAGGGCGATTAGTGTGGACGTCGGGATCCTGACCTGCGAACTCCACCTGAACGGTTGCTCGTCTCTCAAGGAAAAACGGCGGGTGCTCAAGAGTTTGAAGGACCGGCTCCACGGTCGCTTCAACGTCTCCGTGGCTGAGACGAGCCACCAAGATCGCTGGCAGCGCGCGGAGCTGACATGTGGGGTGGTGGCGACGGACCGCCGTCAGGCGCAGTCCGTGCTGAGTTCGGCGGAACGACTCGTCGCCTCGAACGGGTTGGCCCGCATCCTGGATTCCTCGATTCACTTCTTGTAACAGGCGGAGAGCCATGAAGTCACCGCGGCGGCACCGCGCCGAGCGGATGGCGGCCCAGATTCACGAAACGGTTGCCGCTGCGCTCGCGATGGATCTCAAAGATCCGCGAGTCGGTTTCGTCACCGTGACCGATGTCGTGGTGTCCTCCGACTGCTCGCATGCCACCGTGCGCGTCGCGGTCATGGGATCCGAGGCCGAGAAGGCCGAGGCGATGGAAGGGCTGACCAGCGCCAAGGGGTATCTCCGCACGCGCCTGGCGCGGCAGATGCGGGTGCGCGCAGTTCCGGAACTTCACATTGTGCTGGATCAAGGACTCGAGCACGCTGCCCGCATCGACGAGCTGCTCGAAGAGATCAAGCACGATGAGCCCGAGCCCTGAGCGACGGGATCCTGCTGCTCGACAAGCCGGCCGGCGTGACGTCACATGACGTTGTCGCCGAGGCACGCCGGCTCGTGCGGCAACGACGTATCGGACACACGGGCACGCTCGATCCGTTTGCCACCGGATTGCTCGTTCTGCTAACGGGTCGGGTTACACGGCTGGCGCAATATCTCACCCACTTCGACAAGAAATATCGCGGCGTCCTGGTATTTGGCGCGACCAGCGATACCGACGACCTCACCGGCACGATCACGGCGGTGAACGATCGCTGGAAGGATCTGTGCGACGACGAGGTGTTGCGCGCAATGGGTCGCCTCACCGGGTCCCATCTCCAGCAGCCACCCCCCTACTCGGCAAAGAAGGTGCGTGGAGAGCGCGCGCACCGACTCGCGCGGCGCGGAGCGCCTGTTGCCCTGGAACCCCGCCCGGTTCGCGTCGAGCGGTTCAGTCCCATCGGACGACGGGGCGCGGAGCTCGAGTTCGAGGCGCACGTCGGGGCCGGTACCTACATCCGTGCGCTCGCGCGTGACCTCGGGTCAGACCTGGGCTGCGGAGCGTACCTCAAGGAACTGAGGCGGACGGCGGTTGGACCGTTCCGAGTAGAGCAGGCCGCGACACTGGAGCAGCTGCGCGACGGGCTGGATCGGCTCTTGCCGCCCTCGGTGGCGGTCGAACATCTCCCGTCTCTCGAGATCGACGAGGCGACCAGACAGAAGGTCGTGCACGGCCAGCCGGTGGAGGGCGGTGCCGCACTCGACGGGACGGTGGTACTGATGCGCGGAACCGAACTGGTGGCCGTCGCCGAACGCGAAGGACATGTCTTGCGGCCACGGGTGGTATTGCAGGGATGACGCGCGCCGGAACGCGGCCGGATGCTCCGGGAACCGTCGTCACGGTCGGCACGTTCGATGGCGTGCACGTCGGGCACCGTCGCGTGCTGGAGGAGATCGCCGTCCGTGCGCGCCGGGCACATCGGAAGAGCATGCTCGTGACGTTCGAGCCCCATCCCCTGGAAATCGTGAATCCGGAGGCGGCGCCCAAGCTGCTCACGGTGGCCGCCGAACGCCGCGAGATCCTCGCTCAGTGCGAACTCGATGTCGTCGTGTTTCTCGAATTTACGCGCGCCCTCTCCCAATACTCTCCCGAAGCATTCGTCCGCCTATTGCTCGAACGATTCGACATGCACGAATTGGTCATTGGGTACGACCATGGATTCGGCAAGGGGCGTGAAGGCAACGTGCCCCTCCTGCGAAGCCTCGGCTCAGAGCTGGGGTTTGCGGTCGACGTGGTCGACGAGGTGGATGTCGACGGGCGACCGGTGTCGTCGACGTTGGTCCGCCGGGCCGTTGCCGGTGGCGATCTCGAAACCGCTCGTAAGCTCCTCGGTCGACCGTATTCGCTATTCGGGACCGTCGTGCCCGGGGTGGGGCGCGGGAAGGACCTCGGGTATCGCACGATCAACATCGAGCCGCCGGACGCGCGAAAGTTGCTGCCACCCGACGGCGTCTATGCCGTTCACGTGGAATGGCATGGAGACGGGGATCCGGGCGGGAGTGCGGGTGGTATGATGCACCTTGGACCGCGGCCCACGTTTGACGAAACCGACCGATCGTTGGAGGCCCACCTGTTCAACGCCGACGGCGACTTCTACGGCAGAAACGTCAAACTCTCCTGGGTCGCCCGGCTACGCGACGTCCGCCGGTTTCCCTCGCCGGACGCCCTGCGTTCGCAGCTGGTGTTGGATCTTGCGGCGGCCAAGGCGTCGTTGACAGGTCCTCGCGCGTTCGGTAGTCATTAACGTTACGCAATTTTTTAGGACTCCATGTTATCAAGCATACGAAATCGCCTGATTGTGATGGCCGTGTTGGTGGCGGCCGCCCTGTTCTCCCTCATTCCACGGGATATCACGACGCGGGTACCCGCTCCGGACGGCGGGCTCAGGGATACCGTCATGACACGGGTCCCGCTGCGCCTCGGTCTCGATCTACAGGGCGGGATCCATCTCGCGCTCGAGATCGACGAGAGCCAGGGTCAGGTGATTGCCGAGGACGCGATCGACCGTGCGCTCACGGTCATCCGAACACGAATTGACGAGTTCGGTGTCGCCGAGCCGCTCATCCAAAAAGTCGGCGCCGACCGCATCGTGGTCGAGCTGGCCGGGATCAGCGACCCGGAACGCGCGAAGCAGATCGTACTGCGATCGGCGTTCTTGGAGTTTCGCATCGTCGACATGCAGAATCGGTTTCGCGACGCGCTCGGGTCGATTGACGCGGCGCTCGCGCGCGCCGGTGTCCGGGTCAGTGGCGCTCAACCGGAGGCCCAACCCTCTACCACCCTCGACCAGCTCTTGGCGGACGTCGACACGGCGGCCGCGGCGGATTCGCTGGCAGCCGATTCCCTAGCCGCGGATTCGACATCGGTCGAGGACGCTCCCGCGGTGCTGAGCTCGTATCTCTTCACGTTTGGCGGCGCCGTCCCAGGCGAATTTTACGTCCCGGAAGAGAGCTACCCGGTCGTCGATAGCATTATCCGACTTGAGGTCACCCAACGGGCGATCCCACGGGGGCTCGACTTGGTGTGGGGCATGGAGCCGGTTTCGCAGGGGTCCCGTCCGTATCGGCCGCTCTACGCGGTGGAGAACGACGCAATCATTTCGGGTGACCGGCTCTCCGACGCCAACGCCACCATTGATCCGGTGACGCGTGGCGCCATCGTGCAGTTCCAACTCACGCGCTCCGGGGGTCGAATTTTTGGTCGGGAAACGGCTCGTCACGTCAACGACTACATGGCGATCATGCTCGACGGGCGGGTGCACCGGCAGCCGCCGGTTATCAGAAGCCAGATACGGCGTGAAGGACAGATCGAACTCGGCAATGCAAGCTTGCAAGAGGCACAGGACCTCGCGCTCGTGCTTCGAGCCGGAGCGCTCCCGGCACCGATCACTATCGTCGAGGAACGGACCGTGGGACCGAGTCTCGGGCGCGACTCGATCGATAAGGGGCGGCTGGCTGGACTCATCGCGATCTCGGTCGTAGTGGTGATCATGGCGGCGTACTATCGGAAGTCGGGAATCCTTGCGATTGCTGCGCTCGCCTTTTACGTGCTCTTCGCGCTGGGAGGTCTCGCGTCGCTCGGCGCGACGCTCACGCTGCCGGGTCTCGCCGGCTTCGTGCTGTCACTCGGTATCGCGGTCGACGCCAACGTACTGATCTTCGAACGCGTCCGGGAAGAACTGGCCCTCAACAAAACCACACGCGCCGCGGTGGACGGCGGGTTCCACAATGCGATGCCCGCAATTATCGACGCGAACATCACCACGATGCTCACGGCGGCGTTTCTCTTTCAGTTTGGCACCGGACCGGTGCGGGGGTTTGCGGTCACACTGATCATCGGGATCCTCGCCTCACTGATCACCGCCGTGTTCGTGACGCGGACCTTCTTCCTCATTTGGCTCCGGCAGCGGGCGGCCACCAAGGAGCTGTCGATCTGATGCTTCGATTTTTCGGCGACGCGCATTACGATTTTCTCGGGGCTCGAAAAAAGGCATACATCGTCACGCTGACGTTCATAACGCTCGGACTGAGCCTGTTGTTGTTCAGACCGCTCAATCCAAGCATCGAGTTCACCGGCGGGACGCTCATCCAGATGCACGCCAACGATTCGGCGATCGAGACGGGCGGCATCCGCGCGGCACTGGAAGCAGTCGGACTCACGGGATCCGAGATTCAGACCTTTGGGGCGCCGGATGAGTTCGTAATCCGGGCACGCATCAACGCCGACGAGACGACGACGGTGGAATCGACACAGCGAACCCGGGCGGTCGTCGATTCGGCGCTTGCGGCGGCGTTCGGCCCGGAGAGCTACGAGATCCAGCGGGCGGAAGCGGTGAGTGCGAAGGTCGGCGGTGAACTCCGCACAAAGGCGTTCCTCGCCATTTTGATGTCGTTTGGCGCGACCCTCATCTACCTCTGGTTCCGCTTCGAGTGGCGGTTCGGGGTGGCGGCCGTGGCGGCGACGATCCACGACATCATCTCGACCATCGCGTTCGTATCGATCCTGAATCTGGAAGTCACGCTGGTCATCGTCGCGGCGCTGCTCACCATTGTCGGCTATTCGCTCAACGACACCATCATCACGTTCGATCGCGTCCGTGAGAACTTGCGCAAGTTCAAGCGAAAAAACCTCTACGAGGTGCTCAATCGAAGTGTGAACGAGACGCTCCCGCGCACGGTACTCACCTCCGGAACGACCGGAGCCGCCACCCTGGCGCTGCTCATTTTTGGCGGTGAAGTGATTCGCGGGTTCGCGTGGGTGATGACGTGGGGCGTTGTTACGGGAACGTTCTCGTCGATCTTCATCGCCTCGCCCATTCTCCTCCGCATCGAGCAACGGTGGCCGGGCGAAGACATTCGTGGTGCGAAGGCGATTCCGCAAACCGGCCAGGTGGTGGCGAGCTAGAGCAACAGCTCCCCCAGTACGGTGCTGATTGACACCCATTGCCACCTGGGCGCGAGCCAGTTCGAGACCGACAGGGCTCAGGTGGTGCATCGCGCTCGCGCCGCCTCCGTCCGTCACA
>JBFIZG010000061.1:0-12604 GCA_041604955.1 Gemmatimonadales bacterium
CGCCAGATCCTCTTCCGTAATCAGGCCGCCACCGCGTCGCATCTCCTCCGCAACCAGGCGCGCGGTCTCCCCCTTGTAGAACCCGTCGTGTCCCTCGCGCATGATACGCTCGAGCGTGCGGGCCAAGTCGGCCTGCCGGAGTACCTCGCCGGGCCGATAGGTGGTGCCGTTGCGCGAGTACGCTTGGATGGTCGCGGGGTATCGCTGTGCGCGAGGAAGCAGTCCACCCAACGACCCGGCTAGCGCCGGGCTCAACACGAACCCGTCGCGCGCGAGGCGTACCGCCGGCCGGACGAGATCTTCCCAGGGGGTCCGACCGTACGTCGCGTGCGCTTTCACGAACCCTGCAACGGTGCCCGGCACACCAACCGCCAGGTGACTGTTGTGATGGATCTCCCGGGAATACTCACCGGTTTCGTCGAGAAACATCCGTGGATTCGCCTTGAGCGGAGCCTTCTCGCGAAAGTCGAACGTCGTGCTGGTCCCGTCGGGGAACCGGATGACGAAGAACCCACCACCACCGATGTTGCCGGCGGTGGGGTACGTGACCGCGAGTGCAAACCCCACCGCGACGGCGGCATCAACGGCGTTGCCGCCCGCCTCTAACACGCTGGCGCCGACGCCGGAGGCATACCCGTTGGCCGACACCACCATGCCATGTTCCGCTTGCACCGGCCCGCGGGGCGCCGGAAACACGTCGACCAATTCGCTCTCGTACGACGACGTTCCGCACGCCGTAGCGAACCCCAGCGACGCCAGGAGCGGCAGATGCTGAACGCGCAAGCCAAATAGCTTTGCATCGGTGGACATAGTCGTCTTGGCCTCGAACAAGGGTCAACAGACATCAATCAACGCTAACGACGGACTTGCGAACTAAAGTAACCCGTTCCACCCGTCAAAAGAACGCCGAGAGCGAGAGGTACAGAGTCGTCGGAACCGAACCATACTCGGAGGTTGGAGGCTGCGGCAGCGAGCCCTCGGAACCAATGCCCAGGAAGAGTCCGCCGCTGAGCGTCATCTCGTTCCCCGCCGAGTAGCTCACCGACGGAACGGCGAGCACGCTGCCGTCATCGAGGTTCAAGATCGACAGGAGAGCGACGCCAATCAGTGGATGCGGTTGGAACGACCCGTGCACCGCGGCGACGTTCCGCCCCAGCACCTGAAGCTCTCGGCGCGCGAACGCACCCAAAACAGAACGCCGACCAGTTCCGCCGATTCCCTTGCTCCGAAGCCATCGTGTTGATACTCCGCAACCACGTATAGGTCCCGTCCGCCGATCCTAAAGCTTCGGTCGATACCGATGGCAAAACGCGCGACGGTCCGGTTGAGGTCCGTGTCTCGCCGTACGATTCCTTCTCCTCGCATCACCGCATCGAGGAGCGTCACGGTCGTGCCGACGCCAAGTGAAGGCTGGTCGGGCACGACGCCCCCCAGCCCTCCCGCTCCCCTTCGAACTCGATCGCGATTTCGTAATCCTCGATGATGCGACTCTCTTTTACGAGATCGTCATTGGTGAAGTGCGACCCCATCCACGGGCCACCCATGAGCGATGCAGGAATACGAATGGTTCGATCGACCCGGGGCAGATAGTTCCAAATCTGCTGATCGACCTTGAGCGTCGCCGTTCCCGCGTCTTTCATGGGAGAGAGAATACGAATCAGGGCATTATCGGTGCCGAGCGACCAGATCTGCATACGCATGGACCGCATCCAGTGCTCGGTGACGACGTCCATCTGCACACTGCCGCGACTGGAACGACCCCGAAGCAGCTGGTCCACTCGATCGACGATTTCGCGAGGCGTTTGCTGTGCACCGCCGACGGACGCACTCATGACCGAGAACCAGACGGCACAGCAGGTGTGCTGTATTATCCGCCGCATCATGAGAGAAAACTACGGAGAAGCGGACAGAGTACCAGCGTTCGCATTTCCTGTGGGCTCCCGTCAGGGTTCCGGCGGGCGCAGCACCATCACGGGTATCGAGGAACCTCGTACGATCTTGTCGGCCACGCTTCCCAAGACCAGCCGCGGCAAGCCGCTTCGGCCATGCGTGGCGACGACGATGACGTCGAACCCATTGTCCTCGGCGTACCGCACGATCCCCCACCCTGGCGACACTCCCAGGAGTACGTGAGTCGTGACGTCGAGTTCCTCGTCTCGGAATCGACGCTCGAGGTCCGCGAGGTACTTCTCAGCTTCCTCTCTCCCGCGTTCGAGGATCTCCTTGGTTTCATTCACCGCGTGCGGGAGGTACGCGGACGTCAGCGCGAACAGGGGAGGCACCGCGCGGACGAACGCGTATTCGGCACAGCGGTCGCGCCCCAGCCGCAACGCCCAACTCACGCTGGACTCCGCGCGCTCAGAACCGTCGAGTGGAACGAGGATCCGCT
Source organism: Gemmatimonadales bacterium (assembly GCA_041604955.1). GTDB lineage: Bacteria > Gemmatimonadota > Gemmatimonadetes > Gemmatimonadales > GWC2-71-9 > JBFHWR01. Next base: position 2,390 of record JBFIZG010000061.1, read on the forward strand.
TGAAAGGGGCTCGCTCTGCGAATGATTGCGGCTCCTCCGGTGGGCGGACGACGAGTACCGGCATGGACACGTGACGAATGACGTGATCGGCGACACTCCCCAGCCACGCGCGACTCAACGGGCCCCGACCATGAGTCGACATCGCCACGAGCTCAACGTGCTCGTGCTCCGCGTACGCTTCCAAACCTCTGGGCATCGGTCCACTCATGACGGTGCTCGACAGCGGTACATCGGAGACCCGCGCGATCCGATCGGTGACGTCTCGGTGGTATTCTTCAAACCAATCTTTGGCGCCGGCCGCGCTGATGAGCCATCCCCCCACGCGGGGCTCGTCTTCGTATACCGATAACAGCTCCACGCCGACTCCCAAACGGCGGGCCACCGCGAGCGCCGAGGGTAGTGCGCCTTCACCGAAGACGGAGCCATCGAGCGGGACGAGAACTGATTTGGTGCTCATTGTGCCGTTTCGTTCGGTTCGACCTCTTACCCGGCCCGGGCGTCGATCCCGGACGTTCGAAGCCGTCGTCTCCTCTAAAGAAGCTAGGATCCCGAGGGACCTCGCGCGTGAATCGGGTGTGAAACAAGCTTTAGGTCGCCGCCAGGGAGCGGCACGTCACCCGACGGGGGTTGCGTGGGGGGAATGCGGTTGGCGTCACTACAAGGGGGCGGTGGATTGGGCTATATTTGCCGGTTACCTGGACATACACACGTGAGGCACATAACTCGTCTTGTCCGCCAGATCTCTCGCCCAACGGCGACGGGTCTGGCGTTCCTGCTCTGGCTCCCGGCGGCACTCACCGCGCAGAGTGGTAGCCATCCTCATCTCGTACCCGACTCCCAGGTGGTCACACCCGGCGAGCGGTACGCGGCTAGCGGGCTGCGTGCGTTCATGGCCGGTAAGGCGTACCGGGATCTGTGGACCACCCCCGTCAAGGTCGAGGTGGCAGACCTGGCTACGCTTGGCGGAGGACTCACCCCACTCAGGAGGGGCGGAGGCGACCAAACGAAGGTGCTTCACGTCGTCGGCGCCGACGGCAAGCGGTACGTGTTCCGGTCAGTCGAGAAATTCGCGTCACAGGGTATTCCGGAAATGGTCCGGGGAACGCCCTACGAATCGGTGCTGCAAGACCGAGTCGCCAGCCTTCATCCGACCGCAGCCCTCATCGTCGGGCCGTTACTCGAAGCGGCGAACGTACTCCACGTGCAACCGCGGTTGGTGGTCATTCCAGACGATCCCCGCCTAGGGGAATTCCGGGACGACTTCGCCGGCATGCTCGCCACGTTCGAAGAACGACCCGACGAAGGACCCAACAACGGGCCTGGGTTCGCGGGTGCCGACCGCATCGTCGGGTCCCAGCGTCTCTTCGAGCGGATCGAGTCGAACGGCGCCCATCGCGTGAACGCCCAGGCGCTGCTCAGCGCCCGTCTGATGGACATTTTGTTGGGCGACCGCGACCGAAGTATCGACAATTGGTGGTGGGCCCGGTTCACGGCGCCGTGGGGGTTCGAGTGGTATCCCATCCCACGCGATCGCGACCAGGCGTTCATTCGGCTGGACGGGTTCTTGAAGGTCATCCTGGGGTTTTACGAGCCAGAGATCGAGGCGGTGGGAGTGAACTACACCAGTTCCGACATCGTCGGCCTGACGCGGAGCGCGTGGGACCTCGATCGCCGGTTTCTGGTTGAGCTCGAACGAACCACTTGGGACTCGGTGGCGCACGAACTGCAAGCCAAGCTCACGGATTCCGTAATCGACGCAGCCGTCTCGAGGATGCCGCCGGAGCACTATGCCCTCATCGGCCAACAGCTGGCGTCGTCGCTCAAGGATCGGCGGGATCGGCTTCCGGAGGCCGCCACGGAGTTCTACAAGATCGTCACGCAGTATGCCGACGTCCACGGAACCAATGAGGCGGAACAGGCCGTCATCACGCGATTGGCCAACGGAGACGTGGACGTGTCGCTCTACCGACTTGCCGTGGTGGGTGACGCCGGCGAGATCCCATACTTCAGCCGCGTGTTCCGGCGATCGGAAACACGGGAGATTCGGGTGTATCTCCATGGGGGCGCCGACGGGGTCAGCGTCGTAGGGCGCGCGCAGAACAGCATCCCGCTACGAATCGTCGGTGGCGAAGGGCCCGACATTTTGGTCGACTCGTCGCGAACGACAACGACGACGTGGTTTTACGACTCCACCGATACGCAATTCACGCGTGGGCCCAACACCATCGTCTCGTATCAGGCAGCTACACCACCTGTGGCGTGGAGCGACAGCGCACCACAACATCCCGACTGGGGATCGCGCTGGTCCAAAGCGCCGAGCGTGAACATCCATCCCGACCTGGGACTGTACACGGTCCTCGGGGTCACTCACACCCGATACGGGTTTTTGAAGGAACCGTACAGTTCTCGCATCAAGATGCGGGCGGGCTACGCAACGGGACCAAACGGCATCCTATTGGATTTTCGTCAGGATTTCCGTGACGTCTTCAGGCACGTCCATCCCAGCGTGCATGCGCAACTCTCCGAGATCGAAATCGTCAATTTCTTTGGCTTCGGGAACGACACGCCCAAACCGCCGTCACGCGACTTCTTCAAGCTGCAACAAAAGCAGTTGCTCTTTGCGCCGGCCCTGACGTTTTCGAACGGGGGGCCGTTTCAGTTCACGATTGGACCTGTTGTGAAGCGTGCGATCGCCGATACGACGAGAACGGCGAATTTCCTCGCCCAGGCACAACCCTACGGTTCCGGCGGATTCACCCAGTACGGCATGCAGAGCAGTTTCGCGATTGATACGAGAGACCGGGCGGCCGCCGCGTCTCGGGGAGTGCTCCTTCAAGGGGGCGGCAGCGTCTGGGCGGCGTGGGGAGACGTCGTCCGCGGCGCCTTTGGGGAGATTCACGGCGAGCTCTCGACCTATCTCAGTCCCTCGACGTCGGGGAATCAAACGCTCGCGCTCCGCATCGGCGCCAAGAAGGTCTTTGGGACCGCCCCATTCTTCGAATCGGCGTTCCTGGGAGGGCGTTACGACGTGCGGGGATTTCATGAACAGCGGTTTGCGGGCGACGCGTCCCTGTTCGGCAACGCGGAACTCAGGCTGTTCGTAACACAGTTCTCGTGGCTCGTGCCGGGCGATTTTGGCGTCCTCGGCATGACGGACGTCGGACGAGTGTTCCTAGCCGGAGAGTCGTCGAACAGGTGGCACGCGGGGTTCGGTGGCGGCATCTGGATCGCGCCGTTCAGACGGGAAAACACGCTGACGGCGACTGTTGCCCATACCAGCGAACAGCGTCTGCGGTTCTATTTCGGCGCAGGGTTTCTTTACTAGACGCAGGACGGTGGAACATCGAACGTCCAACGTCCAACATTCAACACAGAACATCAAACATCGAACACAGCCACCGCTTCCACGGCGGAACATTGAACGTTCACATCAAATCGTCTAGCCGTCCTGCGCTGAACGTTGAATGTTGAATGTTGAATGTTGAACGTTCTTACGCTTGCCGGAGCGCCTCCACCACCTGTTGTTTTGCCGCCCGTCTCGCTGGAAAGAACCCACCGATCACCCCCATGACGACCGAGAACATCAGCCCCGCGAGCAGGAGGCCCGGCGTCACCCGAAACGCGAACGCGATTTCACTGAACGAATCCCAGTTCGTCGTGCTCGTGACCAATCCGTTGATGGGGAGCGCGAGCACGCATCCGATGATACCGCCCAAGATCGCAATGAGCACCGCTTCCGCCACAAACGAAAACAACACACTCCGTGGCTTGAAACCGAGGGACAGCAGCACGCCGATCTCGCGCGCCCGGGATGAGACCGCGGCATACATAGTGTTGACGGCCCCGAAAACGGCGCCGATCGCCATCACCGACGCGATGAAGATCGCGATGAAATTGAGAATGCTCCCGAGCAGCGCCGACTGATTCTCGTAAAACTCCTGTTCGCTGAACGCGTCCACAAAGAGCTGTGGATCGCTCTCGAGAATCTGTTTCACGTCCGCAAACGCCACGTCACTCTTCCGCCGAAACGTGAGAGACTGGAACACCTCACCCCGAAAGACGGGCATGAACTGCTCGTTCTCTCCCCAGATCTCCGACTCGAACGAGGACCCCTGTGCCGTAAACCGTCCGACGACCGTCCAGTCCCGCCCACCAAACGAGATGGTATCCCCGATCGCGGTATTAGGGAAACGGCTCGCTAAGGTCGTGCCGACCATGATCTCTGGGGCGCCGGGCCGAAACGTCCGGCCCTCGACGATTTCGATCCCCTTTCGCACCTGGAGTGCGAGTGGGCTCACACCTCGGATGACGACGTTTGCCATCCCCCCCGTCACCCGTCGAAGGCTGATCACGACAAACGTCTCGGGGCTCGCCAGTGGGACGCCGTCGGCGTCCCGCGCTACAAACGGCATGGAGGCAATGAACCGCGCAGGGTGCCGCGCGAGTCCGCTGTTCATCTCCGCGGTTGCGCCCTTTCGGAGCACAAACACGTTGTCGGGCGACCCAGTCTTCACCAACGCCGCTCGAAACCCGTTGGAGAGCGCCATCATGCCCACAAACACGAGCACCACGAGCGCCATGCCAAATGCTGTCGTGAGGGTCGACACGGGACGCTCTTTGAGGCTTCGGAGATTGTAGATAATCGGAATCTTCATGACGATCCCCTACGCGACTTTGCGCAACGCGTCCACCACCGACAGGCGTCCCGCCTGCCAGGCCGGCACGAGCCCGCTCACGAGTCCGAGCACAATAGCGATGAGCAGCCCGAATCCGACGGTCGACCATTCCACCAAGAACCCCGGGAGAAAGGTGTTCACGGGGTTCGATGGCCCAAAAGCCAGCCGTGCTCCCAACACGCCGAGCACGCCCCCAACCACGGTAATCACGGCCGCCTCTGAGAGAACGAGCATTGCCAACAGCCGATCGCCAAATCCGAGCGTCTTCATCACCGCAAACTCGTTCACCCGCTCGCGCGCGGCCATCATCATGGTGTTCGCCGCGACCAACAGGATCGCGAAGAACACCGCAGTTCCAATGGCGCGAACCAAGAAGGACACGTTCCCCCACATCGTCACGAACCCCGCATTGAAGGCCCGTTCCGTTTCGGTCTTCGTGGGCGCGCTGGAGTTTTCGTACGCCACATCAATGCGATCGGAGATGGCCGCGGCGCTGACTGGATCGTCGAGCTGTAATACGAACCATCCGGGCGTGACGCCGCGGTTGGTTCGCTCGAGCAGATAGTCATAGTGGAAGAAGAAGCTCTCGTCGCCGAAGCTCGGATCGTCGGGCGTGTACACGGCCCGAATCGTGAACTCCCAGTCGCCGGGGAAGATCGTTCCCTGTAGCGTAATCGTCTGCCCGAGGCGCCAGCCGAACCGTTCCATCAATCCGACGCCAGCGACCGCCGCCGTGCGTTCACCCCTGAAGGCTTCGAATTGATCCGGTGGAATCCGCACTTCCGGGTACATCGCGAAATAGGTCTCGGTGTCGACCGCAAACTGGGCGAACCAATTCTTGGTATCGATGTAGAGCCCCCCGAACCAATTGGCCCACGACACGCTTTGCACGCCCTCGAACGTCGCTAGGCGTTGTGCGTACGCCTCGGGAAGCGGGAACGTGATACCCATACCACTCCGCGTGATGAGCCTGGCCTCACTGCCGACGTCGCTCGCGTTCTGGAGCGTCGTGACCACCGTCCGTAGCGTGGAAAACAGAAACAGCGCCACCGCAACACTCAATACCGTCAAGATCGAGCGCCGGCGGTTGCGGGTGAGATTGGCCCACACGAGCTTCACGAACTTCATCGGTGAAATACTCCCTTGTCCAGGTGCATCACGGCGTGCGCTCGTTCGGCAGCGTTCGCATCGTGCGTCACCATGAGAATCGTCTTGCCGAACTCGGAATTGAGTCGTTGCAGGAGCGTCAGAATTTCGTCTGCCGACTGCGCGTCGAGATCGCCGGTGGGCTCGTCAGCGAGAATAATCGTCGGATCGCTGACGATCGCTCGGGCAATCCCGACGCGCTGCTCCTGACCGCCCGAGAGCTGCCGCGGGAAGTGCTCCAACCGATCCGTGAGGTTCACGACCTTCATCGCCGTCATGATGTGGTCCCGTCGCTCCTTCTTCGACAGGCTGGTGAGCAACAGCGGAAGCTCGACGTTTTGGTACGCGGTCAGCACCGGCATCAGGTTGTAGAACTGGAACACGAACCCGATGTGCCGGGCCCGCCACCCAGCGAGTTGTTTCGCGCTCATCGCCGTCACTTCATCGTTCTCGACGGTAATCGTTCCCGTATCGGGCTTGTCGAGCCCGGCGATCAGGTTGAGCAATGTGCTCTTCCCACTCCCGGACGGACCCATGAGGGCGAGGAACTCTCCGCTCTCGATCCCCATCGTCACGTTTTCAAAGACGCGTATCTCCTGCGCATCCCGATGATAGGTCTTGGTGAGATTCTTGATATCGACCAGTGCCATGCCCGGAGTACCCCTCCCGTTACTGCGTCACGATATTGACGGCGGCGTTGTCCGACAACGATTCGGAGCCAACAATGACCACCTGCTCACCGCCTGAGAGTCCAGAACGAATCTCCCGTCTGCCGCCCGACACCGGCCCTGCCTCGACGGGACGGCGGTAGGCGAACCCGTTTTCAACCACCCAGACGATCGTCTCGCCCAACTCGTTTCGCACCGCCTCGGCGGGAACGAACACTCTGGGGGCCGCCGACGCTTCATCCCCGGTCGCCGCGTTCTCGAGAAATTCGACGCGGGCGGCCATTTCCGGGAGAATCTTGGAATCTGCGTCGTGGATGCTCACCTTGACGAGCACAGTTGCGCGTTGCCGGTCCGCAGTGGGGACGATCTGCCGAATTGCTCCACGGTAAGCGTTCGAGGGATACGCGTCGAGCACGATGCTGGCGGGCTGCCCGTTGCCGAGCTGCGCAATATACGCCTCGTTGACATCGACTTCGACCTCTAACGTCTCGAGATTCGCCATCGTCACGACCGCTCCGCGCGTCAGACCGCTTCCCGTTGCGACGGGAGCCACGACTTCGCCGACTTCCGCGTCCTTGCGTAGCACCGTCCCGTCAAACGGCGCGCGGATGAACGTGTTCTCGAGGTTCGCCGTTGCGACGCCCACGGTGGCAATCGAAGCTTGGACCTGAGCCTCCTGCACGGCAACGCGGGCTTCGGCGCCCGTCAGGCGGGCCTCCAGATCTTCCGCACTCTGGCTCGAAATGAGATTCGACTTCAATAGATCTCTCGCCCGTGCCACGTCGCGCTCGAGTTGGTCGCGCGCCGCCTCCGCTTCCCGCAGTGCCGCCCGCGAGCGCAGCAGCTCGGCCTCCGCCTGTGCCACCGCCGCGCGATAGTCTCTATTCTCGAGCCGCGCAATCACCTCGCCCTTTTTCACCACCGAGCCTTCCGACACCGCCAGAAACTCCATGCGCCCGGAGATCCTCGACGAAACCGACGCCTGGGTCCGCGCGACGACGTATCCGTTCGCGGTGAGGCCGGACGCTCCGCCCGAGGCGCCACCCACGAGCTCCACGCGCGCCAGGACGACGTCGACCGCGCCTGGCCCGCGCATCCACCAAAGGACGGCGGCAACGAACAACACCGCCACCACAGCGAGCGCCACACTCACCTTGAGAGCGCGGGTCGATGCCTTCGACGGTCTGTCGCGGTCTATTCTCAGTCCCGAAAGATCGTGTTCGCTCATCCGTAGTCGACGTGGAAACGTGAGCGCCCGACGCGGCTCTCGCACCGTCGGGCCGGCACGTAATATGGACGGTGGAGACGGACCCGCCACGGCTCAGCCGCACGCTCGGGACACACGAGGTCCCGGGCTTGCCCGTCCAAATGTAGCCTAGTGATGCGGCTGAAGCGCCGGGAGATCCGTCTCGAGCGTGGTCGTTCCCGCCTTGGGAACGCGGATCGGAACCACCAACAGCGACGTGGGGAGTCGGTTCAGGATCGCGATCGTCGTGCTCCCCAACATTCTCCGGTCAACCCACCCTTTGCCGTGTGACCCGACGATCACCAAGTCGGCGCCCCAGGACGCCGCAATCTCCCGAATGGAGCGCACCGGCGTCCCACACCGTGTCTCCAATCGTACGGCTCGGCCCAGAATGTCGCGCACTTCGGTTTCCAGCCAATCCCGCGAGTCGTCTGGGAACCGCGTGGCGTGAACAGGCCGAGCTTCTCCGCCAAATAGATCGACGAGCCGTCTGGCCATCTCGAGGGTCGGACCGGCGGCATACGAGTCGTCCACGGGCACGAGAATACGCCGAAATTCCGGGTTCGACGGCCCGAGAACGAGAACCGGAATGTCGCTCACCCGTAGTGCGTGATGGGCAGTGCTGCCGCCAAACCACCTGACGGGCGCACGATGATGTTTGCCACCGACTACGAGCAAGCCGGCCCCGCGTGCGCGCGCGGCCTGAACGAGCACGTCCTGGGCTTTGCCACGACGGACTTCGAGCTGGTCACGGAAGGCCGGGGAGATTCGAGCGCGCACACGCTGGAGACCGGCTTGCTCATCCCCCCCCGCCGCCGGACCGTCCTCCGACGCGGCATGTACTTGGTAACACGCCGTACCCGCCGTCTTCGCGATTTTGAGACTGACGGCGGATGCGCGTGCCGCCTGTGGCGAATCATCAACGCCGACGACAATCGGCTTCCAGGGAACCGGGGGCATCAATCGCCGAGGTAAGGGTTCTCTCGGTAATCTACGGGTTTCTCGTTGGGATTAATTGAATATGTGATGAGAATTCAATGAAATCCGCCACCGCCGGCACCGGCACGGGCGAAGATAGGGATAGGCCGAATTGATTTGCCGAATTACACGTGCTCGACAGCCACCGAATCCAACGCTTCCCGAACCTTCGCGACGAGCTCCGCCGGCGTCCATGGCTTTTGCAGGAACGAAACGGTGTCCGATATCGGGACCGTGGACCGGACATCCGGAAGGGCGTAACCGCTCGTCCATAGGAACTTGATCGAGCCCGCTTCGCGGTGTAGCGCGTGGAACAGATCGATGCCGCTCACTTTTGGCATCACGACGTCTGAGATGACAAGCGCGATTTCGTCTCGCTTGGCGTGAAACAAACTGAGTGCTTCGTCGCCATCCGCGGCGGAGAGGACGTTGTAACCGTGGCGCTCGAGGACCCGTTTGGCCGCCCGCCGTATCGCACCCTCGTCCTCGACGAACAGAACCGTTTCGTTCCCGCTGGGAAGCTCCCCTTCTTCCTGGATCATTCGGTGGTCGATGTCGTCGCTCGAGCCGAGCGGAAAGTACACGACTACCTCGGTCCCAACGCCCGGTATGCTCTCGACGTCGACAAAGCCCCCGTGTTGCTTCACGAGGCCGTAAACCATGGCCATCCCGAGCCCCGTCCCCTTTTCCGGTTCCTTTGTCGTGAAAAACGGCTCGAACACCTTTCGCCGAGTGGCCTCGTCCATTCCTTTTCCGTCGTCCTTCACCAACAGACGGATGTACTCCCCTGGTTCCCCCCAACCGTGCCGATCCCGCTGCTCCTCATCGAACCATATGCGGCTGGTATCGATTTGAATACGACCACCGCCGTCCATGGCATCGCGGGCGTTTGTCGCGAGGTTCATCAGGATCTGCTCGACGGCCGCGGGATCCGTCGGAATCAGCGGCAGCGATTTTTGACTCGTGCATCGAAGTTCGATGGTTTCGGGCAGCAACCGGCGCAGGGTGACGAGGACATCTTCAACCAATTCTGCGATGTCGATGTACTGCGGCGAGAGTACCGACTGGCGGCTGAAGCTCAAGAGACGGCGAATCATCGCGCTGCCACTGCGCGCCGCCGACTTGAGCTCTTCCAAGTCAGCTTGCAAGCTCCGGTGCTCGCCGGGCAACGCAGAACCGATCAGATCGGCGCTGGCGAGAATGACGGTGAGGATGTTGTTGAAATCGTGGGCGATTCCCCCGGTGAGTTGCCCGACAGCTTCCATCTTTTGAGACTGCCGGAGCTGCAGTTCGAGCGCATGCTGTCTCGTGATATCCTCAGCTATCACCTCGAAGTACTCGACGTCCCCCTCGGCGTTGTGTACCGGCCTGCCACTCAACCGTACCCGGATCTTCTTCCCATCCTTGCACATCCATTCACACTCGAGCGCCTCGATCCGCTCCCCCGCTTCAATCCCCTCCAAGTGCCGTGCCCATTGATCGTCGACGTAGACGTCTCGTA
>JBFIZG010000062.1:0-12382 GCA_041604955.1 Gemmatimonadales bacterium
CGATCTGGACGGGGCCATGCGTGCCGAGAACGTCGCGGCGGCGGGGGCTTTTGCGATGGGGGAACTCGATGATGCCGCCCGCGGATTCACCCGCGCGTTGACGCTGGCAGACAGCAGGCAGGACGACTTCATGGCGGCGCGCTGCGCCAACAACCTTGGGAACGTGGAATACTACCAGGCCCGGTACGTTTCGGCACTGGGGTTCTATCGGCTCGCAATCGCAACATTCGAAAAGGTGCAAGCGGTTGGTGGACTCGCGGAGGCTTGGCTCAACACCGCCATTGTGTCGCGAGAGCACGGTGACCTGCCCGCGTCGCGCGGGGCGGCGGACCGCGCCACGGCTTACGCGGACCGGGCCGGCGACGCGCGGATCTTCGGTCAAGCGCTCGCGGCAAGCGCCGAAACCGCAGCGGTCGCCGGCGATATCGCACTGGCACGCGTCCAGGTGAAGCGCGCACTCGAGATCGCGCGTACGCACGACGACGTGCTTGCGGAAGCCGACGCTCTCCGCATCAACGCGTTGCTCTGTCTCTGGAACGCCGAGCACAAACGGGCCGAGGACCTCGGGAACCAGGCCCTGAGAACCGCAGAACGCGTCAAACACCCGTGGGCCGTCGCCGAGGTCGAGCGCGCGCTCGGAGAGATTTACGAAGCCAGCGGCAAGTTGCCGCTTGCAGCACGCGCGTTCGACGCGGCGGCAGCTGCCTACCACCGAATGGGAGCGCCGGATCGAGCTTCCCTCATGTCCCAGCGGTCGCAATCGCTCGAATCGTAGCTGGGTCTGGCCGTCCGCACTCCGGGAACCTATGCTTCCCCGCGACCACTCGACGGATACGACTGCTCGATGACCATTACCGCGAACGGCTGACGTGGCAAGACTCCTCCTTGGTCGAACCATTCAGGGAATCGTTGTCGTCTTCCTGGTGGCGACGCTGACATTTGTACTCCTGCGTCTAGCGCCAGGAGATCCCGTGTCCGCCGCGAGTCGCCCGCGTTCAGCCGCAGAAATGGAGGAGATGCGGCGTGAATTCGGGTTGGATGTTCCGATCTTCGAACAGTATCGGCGCTACATCACTGGCGTAATGCGTGGTGATCTCGGTATCTCGTATTCGCAGAACCGACCGGTGTGGGACGCGATCCGAGAACGTATCCCCGAAACCGCCCTCCTGGCGGTGGCCGCGCTCATCATCGATTACACCCTCGGCGTGCTGCTCGGTGTCTTCCAGGGAACGCGGCCGAAATCAACGGTCGACGATGCGCTTTCGATCGTGACTCTGACCGTGTATTCAGTGCCCGTCTTTTTTCTCGGCATCGTCTTCGTCGTGGTGTTTTCGCTTCAGCTCGGATGGTTCCCCGCATCCGGCGCAGCAGATCCCGCCATCCACAATGCGCTTTCCCTCGCGGGAAAGATCGTCCATCGGGCACAGCATTTGGTTCTTCCGGCGCTGACACTCGGTTTGGTGGGCGCCGCGGCGACGGCCCGGGTCCAACGCGTCGCCATTCTCGACGTGGCCCGGCAAGACTACGTGCAAACCGCGAGGGCAAAAGGATTGCGGGAACGCGTCGTTCTGCTTCGGCACACGCTTCGAAACGCGCTGCTCCCCATCGTCACCCTGTTCGGGCTGTCGTTCCCCATGCTCTTGTCCGGTGCCGTCCTCGTGGAGTCGGTCTTTGCCTGGCCGGGAATAGGTCGGTTTGCGGCCGAAGCGGCCGGGGCCCGCGACTATCCCGCCGTTACCGGGGTCGCGATCGTCGGTGCCCTGATGGTCGTTACCGGCAACATGCTCGCGGACATCCTGTATCGCGGCGTCGATCCTCGCACACGCACCGCCACGTGAGACTCGGCATGCAACGCCTCACCGGCAATCCACGCATGCGTGTCGGAGCAGGACTGATCGTCCTCCTCGTGGGTCTTGCCGCGTCGGCGCCGCTCGTTTCCCCGTACCATCCCAACGCGCAGCCGGACGTGGTCGGCCAACAGTACTTGCCGCCGTCCCTCGCCCACCCCTTCGGAACCGATCAGTTCAGCCGAGATCTCCTGAGCCGCGTCCTGCACGGGGCGCGGATCTCACTCACGATCGCCATCTTGTCCGTCGTGCTCTCTGCAACGATTGGAACCGGGGTCGGACTGGTCGCCGGACTCATGGGCGGGGTGATCGACACGGCGATCATGCGCGCCGTCGATGCGATCCTCGCGATTCCTCAGGTATTTCTACTACTCGTCGTGTTTGCGCTGTGGGGCGATGTCAGCATTGGGGGGATGATCATCGTCTTTGCGGCGACGACGTGGCTGACCACCAGCCGTATTGTCCGGGCCGAGGTCTTGAGTCTCAAGAGACGGGAGTTTTTCACGGCGGCGCACGCCCTGGGAATCGGCCGGCGACGTCTCATGCTGCGGCACCTCCTCCCCAACGTCGCAGCCCCGGTGCTCGTGGTGGCGACACTGGGCGTCGGACACGTCGTGTTGATGGAGGCGGGACTCTCGTATCTCGGACTCGGCGTACCGGCCCCGACGGCAACCCTGGGACACATCATCCAAGAGGGGTATGAAGCCCTGAGCAATGCACCGTGGGTCTCGACGTTTCCCGCGCTGGTCATCGTAATGACCGTGATCGGGTTCAGCCTGCTTGGCGATGCCCTACGCGAAAGCCTGGACCCGAGGGCCTCATGAACCCGCTGCTCAGGGTTCGCCAGCTGAGCACGACGTTTGCGACCGAGGCAGCGCCCGCCCGCGCGGTCGACAACGTCTCGTTCGATTTGTACGCGGGTGAGACGTTGGGCCTGGTTGGGGAGTCGGGATCGGGAAAAACTGTCACCGCGCTTTCCATTCTCAAGCTGATTGATGAGCCCGGCCAAATCTCGGTCGACAGCGTCGTCGAGTACCGGGACACCAACCTCATGACCCTGAAGCCGCGCGACCTTCGCCACATTCGCGGCGCCGAAATCGCCCTCGTGTTTCAAGAACCCGGGGCAAGCCTCAATCCCGTCCTCACTATAGGCACCCAGATCACGGAAACGCTCCATGCGCACTCTCGCATCACCCGCAAGCAGGCACGGGAACGGGCGATCGAACTTCTCGACCTCGTGGGTATCGGCGATCCGGAGCACCGCGTGACCAGTTATCCGCACGAGTTGAGCGGTGGCATGCAGCAACGCGCCATGATCGCGATTGCCCTGTCCCTGAACCCCAAGATCCTCATCGCCGACGAACCGACAACGGCACTGGATGTGACGATTCAAGCACAGATTCTCGAACTCCTGGCGGATCTCAAGCGCCGGCTCGACATGGCCATGATTCTCATAACGCACGATCTCGGCGTGGTGGCCGGGATGGCTGACCGTGTTGCGGTGATGTACGGCGGGCAGATCGTCGAGCACGCCGCCACGCGCGTGTTGTTCGAGACGCCTACCCATCCCTATACCAAGGCTTTACTCCGCGCGGTGCCGCGTCTCGACCGACCCGCCGGTCGTCTCGAGGTCATTCCCGGAAACGTTCCGCCCGCGACCGCTTGGCCGGCAGCGTGCCGATTTCATCCGCGGTGTTCGTCCGCTTGGGAGCGCTGCGGACTCGAGAGCCCGAGTCTGCTCGACGTGTCGGGCGGACATCAGGCTCGGTGCTGGCTGGTCGAAGAACCCGCGCGGCGTCAAGTATGACAACCCCCTCGGGCGCGGCGTTGGTCGACATCGACCATCTGGTCAAAGAGTTCCGAGTTCGAAGCGGCTGGTGGGGCGGCGACCGCCGAGTCACGGCCGTGGACCGCGTCTCGCTCACGATTCGTTCGGGCGAGGCCCTGGGACTCGTGGGGGAAAGCGGGAGCGGAAAGACAACGCTGGGTCGATGTGTCCTCCGGTTGCTCGAACCCACGTCGGGCACCGTGCGATTCGACGGCACCGATATCTTCTCGCTCACCAACCGCGCGCTTCGCGAGCTGCGTCGACGGATGCAGATCGTGTTTCAGGACCCGTTCGGATCGCTCAACCCCAGAATGACGGTGGGGGCGGCGGTGCGGGAGCCGATCGAGGTCCATCGACTCGCCCCCCGAGCAGAGACCAGGACACGCGTGGAGGCCCTGTTTGCCGAGGTGGGTCTCGACCCGTCGTATGCCGACCGGTACCCCCATGAGTTGTCGGGCGGCCAACGCCAACGGGTGGGAATCGCGCGGGCGCTCAGCGTGGAGCCCGATTTCATCGTGTTGGATGAGCCCGTATCGGCGCTCGACGTTTCCATCCAAGCCCAGGTCCTCAACCTGTTGTCCGATCTTCGCGCCCGACGCGGATTGACGTATCTGTTCATCGCCCACGACTTGGCCGTGGTCCGCCATTTGGCGGACCGGGTCGCGGTCATGTATTTCGGCAGATTGATGGAGTCGGCGCCGGCAAGCGCGCTGTACGAAACGCCACTCCATCCCTACACCACCGCGCTCATTTCGGCGATTCCGGCGCCAACCGTGGAGACACCGCCGGCGAGAATCGTCTTGCGGGGGGACGTCCCGCGTCCGCATCGACCACCGAGTGGATGCGTCTTCCACCCGAGATGTCCGCATCCCAACAAGGATGATCGCTGCGAACGTGAGTCGCCGCCGCTCCGGGAAATCGAGCCGGGCCGGTTCGCGGCCTGCCACTACGCCGAAACGCCGATTCCGCTCGGGACACGACGCGCGAACCCCGTCCGCGAGTCTTAGCGACAATCGAGTCGGTGCTTTACCTTAGTGCACCCCAGTCCCACACTTCGCTCGGAGTGAGCCGATGAACCTCCTCGCCATAGTCGTGCTGGCGTACCCCCTTGCCCTGGTTGGCGTGAGCCTTTGGCGTTCCCGCACCGTCAAGAGTCATGACGACTTCATGGTGGCGGGACGCTCCGTGCCCGTGGCACTACTGGTCGGCACGCTCGTGTGCACGTGGATCGGCTCTGGATCCCTGTTCGGCGGAGCCGGACTGGCGTTCCGCTCTGGGGTTTCCGAGCTGTGGTTCTCTTTCGGCGGGTGGATGGGCCTGGTAGTGGCCTTTTTCATCGCCGGTCGGGTCCGACGGATTGCACAATACACGATTCCCGATCTGTTGGAGCAACGATACAACGCCGCAGCTCGGGTGCTGGGAACCATTGCGATCATTCTCGCGTACGTCACGATCGCCGCGTACCAGTTTCGGGGCGGCGGCTGGATCTTGAGTATCGTCACGGACGGATCGATTTCCCCCACCGCCGGCATGCTCATTACCGCCGTGACGATCGTCGTGTTCACGGCGCTCGCGGGCATGGTCTCCATCGTGACCGTCGACGTTTTCAACGGTATCATCATCACGGCTGCCGTGTTAGTTACTCTCCCCTACATGGCGTTTCAGGTGGGAGGGGTCGGAGCGATCATCGACGCATTGCCCCGCGACCATCTGACCCCACTCGGGGGACATAACGCCCTGTGGGTGTTGGGGGTCGCGATGCCGACGTTTCTCCTCCTGTTAGGAGAGAGCGGCATGTACCAGAAGTTCTTCTCCGCAAAAAACGAACAAGCTGCGCGGAAGGCGGTCGTGGGCATGGTCGCCGGAATCGTCATCATCGAAACCGCGCTCGCGTTGCTCGCGATCGTCGGACGGGCGGCGTATCCGGATTTGCTCGAACAGACGTCCGTCGTGGGACGCGCGGCGTCGGAGACCGTCATTCTCTACATCGCCCGACACGGTCTCCCGGTCCTTGGCGGAGCGGTTCTGCTCGCGGCGGCCGTCGCCATCGTGCTTTCGACCGGGAACACGTTTCTCCTGGTCCCGTCGACGAACGTAAGCCGCGACATCTATCAACGGTTCGTGAACCCAAGTGCGAGCGAGACGCAGCTTCTCAGGCTGCAGCGGATCTTCATCGTGGTGTTCGGCGGGCTCGGTATCGTGTTACTCACGCAGTTCCAGACCGTACTCGAGATGGCGCTCTACGCGTACGCCATCGTGGGCGCCAGCGTCACCCCGGCGCTGCTAGCCGCATTTCTCTGGAAACGGGTAACGCCGCAAGGCGGCGTGGCCTGTATTGCGGGCGGTTTGGGGAGCATCGTCGGCGTGAAGATTCTGAGCGAACTGGGGGTGAGCTTCGCCGCGAGTTTTGGCGGCACTACGTTCGACTTCGCCGATAGCACCTACATCGTGATACCGGGCGTCCTCATCTCCATGTCACTGCTGGTGCTGGTGAGTCTGCTGACGCCACCGTCTCCAGCTGAGAAATGGCAACCTTTCTTCACTGGGTCGAACGAGAAATAGCGGCGCCGCAGTCGGTTCGTTTTAGCTGAACAGTTCGTTTTGCTCCTCGGACGATGACTCCGTGTCGGGGCCGAGCAGGGCCCGGATCCTTCGGGACCAGGCCGGGACGTCGAACCGTGCCTCTGTCAACAGCATTCGCGAAAGGACGTCGGGAAGGTCGTCGAGATCGTCGAGGAGATCCGCAAGCACGCCTCTGGCCTCCTGCATGCGGAACGCTTCGTCGGTCGCGACGGCCATGTCCTGGAGAATCGCCCGCTCGCTCCGCGAGGCCACGATGGGATGATCGATCGTCGCCGTGTACACCTCGGTGCGCCGCCCAGGGCCACGGTCTTCCGCAATGGGCTGCAGGCCGACGATGGCATCGGAGCGCCAGAACTTGCCGTATCCGAGGGAGACCATCCGGTCCGGTTTGATTTCCATGATCGTCTCCTACCTGCCCATTTTCCGTTTGAGTTCGGCAAGTTGCGCTTCGGCGCGCGCCTCCCGGGCCGCGCGTTCGATCTGTGACCGAAGCAAATCGTCGTTTGCCTCGGATGAGGACGACGCGCGGCCCGCCCAATCGAGTTCACGCCAGGCGGTCTCGAATGCCGACGACCCCTCCACCTTCTCGAACTGTTCCTTCATCTCCCCGAGTTCCCGCTCCGCCAGCGCCAATTCGCTTCGCTGGACGGTCAGTTTATTCTCGAGCACACCGATCTTTTCACGATGCTTCTCCGCGAACCGTTCCGCCACGCGCACGGTTTCCTCGTCTCCCACGTCCTTCGCGAGCCGGCCGCGCCGTTCGGCGTCGGTGAGGTATTTCTTCTCCATTGTGAGCCGCCGGTCCGTGTTGGCCACACCGTCCCGCAAACCATCGAGCGCAGCCCGGGCCTCCGCGATCCCCTCGCGCATCCCGAGCGCCACGTCGCGCCGGTCTGGCGTGCGTGCCGCGTCCAGCGCGGCTTCAATGGCCTGGCGCAGTCGCTCGAACACTCAGCTCTTCCTCACCGTCTTCGCATAGAACGGGACGAGCATCTGGATGACCCGCTCGGAGTTGCATGCCGGACACGTCACGCGCTCGCGCCCGTGATCCAGAATGGACTCAACGCGGGAAAAGACCTCGTCGCAATCTTCACATTTGTACTGGTAGGTCGGCATGTCGCGCCTCCGCAATCGTTGTCTGTGTACGCGTAACTGCTCGAAAAAACGATAACGTACCGCTTCCGAGCCGGTCAAGCGACACTGGTCCGCAACTGACGAGCGGGATACTATTCTCACGATGAACGTCTCGCGAATGCTTCTCGCCGGGCTCCTCGGCTCGATCGCCTGTGGCGGCGGAGATCCCGAAAACAACCCTGTGTGCGGTTTTGCATCCATGGCCGGCGCGTCAATGGTCTTGGAACAGATCGGTCCGTGGGAAAAAGTGCTACAGGAATTGCCCGAAGCCGTCGCGGGGGTCGTGCCGGCCCGCGTGGTAGGATACGGAACGAAGCGCGCGCTTGTCGGCCGCGGGCCCGAGGGCGCCATCCTCGGTTATGAAGGCGAGGGATTTCCGCAGATTCCCGGTTTCGGCTTGGTTTTGGTCGAGGATTCGCTCGAAACCTTCAAGGGCGTCTTGGTTTACGAGACCGAGCCCCCCAAGGGATTCCCCTCCTTGGGCACTATTTCAGATCAGTCGAGCACCCTTCCGCTGTTCGGTCTCCGAGTCACCTGGGGCGCCGTCAGCAACGAACGCTGTCCGCTCTTTGGTCCAATCGATTCGATCGTAGGATAGCCGA
The DNA here is from genome assembly GCA_041604955.1 of Gemmatimonadales bacterium. GTDB lineage: Bacteria > Gemmatimonadota > Gemmatimonadetes > Gemmatimonadales > GWC2-71-9 > JBFHWR01. The sequence goes on from JBFIZG010000062.1 coordinate 7,995, forward strand.
CAGCCAGCCGGCTGGGGTCAGGCGAGGTCCAAGAACCCGTCCCGCACCTGCCGGAGCAATCGGTCCGGCGCCGTATTGTTGGGGAAGAACACACGATCCGACAGCCGGTTGAGCGCCACGCGCAGCCGTCCGAATGAATCCGACGCCTTCCGATACACGCTCACGAGATCGTAGGCTCGAGCCAGCTGGTGATCCGACGCCAACCGAAAGCCGTGCGCACCCACTTCTTCATAGTATCTGAGGTCCGGCGCCCCTTTGCGGTGGACCCGTGCGGTGACGTAGTCGGGAAATACCCCTGCGAGCCAAAGGGTGAAGTTGCCCAGGTGGGCTCGCAACTGAAACCCGCGTTTGCCGTGTTCCGTCGCGATATGGGCGACAATGTCTGCGACGTACCGGTAGACCTCGTCGTCATTGGGCGCGATTCGATGGGCGCGATCGCGAACCCCGAACTCCAACAACAGCGCGCCCACATATTCGCTGAGCCGCCGGTCGTCCACACCTGCGTCCAACAACGTGTGACGGGTCAGAACGTAAAGAAGCAGCGCTTGGGTGGGCGCACCGACGACTGACGGATCTTGCAGCTTCTCGGGCAACCGTGCGTCGTCGAGCAGCGCGTGGATTCCCTGCTTGCGCGCCATCTGTTTCAACGCCTGCTTCCGGCTCGAGCTCCCCTCGGCGAGCAAATCGATGACGAAATCGACATCCCGAGAAGCAAAGTGCTTCCTCATGTCTGCAAGAATCACATTTCCGCCGCGGTCAAATCCAACCTGTTTTACCCCAATCGGGCCCGGACCGGTTCCCCATCGTGCCATGAACGGCGGCCGCGAACCGTGTTAGGGGTCACAGAACCGACACCGGGTGGAAGGCAACAAAGAGAGTCGCCGCCGCTCGGAGACCCGCCGGGACACCCCAAGCCCTTGTCCGGCTATCTATATTCCGGCCTCCCCGAACCGATCATCCGGGCGCGGGGTATCAGTCCCGAACGGCGTCGTCGAACCCTTTGCGCTCCAGGAGCCGCGAGAATTTGATGATTTATGTTTGCATAGCATCGCACAACAACGCCGACACCATCGGTCTCCTTCTGTGGAAGATCCGCAAGGTGTTCGACGATTTCCCCCGGGAGTACCATTTTCTCGTCGGGGACGATGCGTCCACCGATAGCTCGGCCGAGGTGCTGGCGTCGTACGAAGACGTATTGCCGCTCTCGGTCATCCGGCACGACCGGAGTGAAGGGTACGCGGCCACTCTCGAGCAACTGTTGCGGGACGCACTCGACCGAACCGACCGACCGCGCCGCGACTGTGTGGTGACGCTGCCAGCCGATTTTTCCGTCTCGCCGGACGCGCTCCCCGATCTCATCAAGAGAATCGAATCGGGGATGGACGTCGTCGTGGGCGAAACGCCCGTGCATGAAGTCCGCCCGTCGATGCGTCTGGTGAGGCGATCGGCGCCGTGGCTCCTCAAGCCTGGCCTGAGTCTCGGGGGCTTTCGTGATCTCTTCTCAGGCGTGTACGCGTTCCGGTTGGTCACGCTCCGGAACTGCCTGCGGGACGACAGCGGCCCGTTCCTGCAATCGGACGGAGCGTTGGCCAACGCAGAACTCATCGCGAGAGCCGTGGTCGGCGCAAGACAGATCGCAGCGACACCCGTTCCGGCGCGCCTACGTGCGAAACCAGAGGGTCGCGCGTTCTCTCTGGCATTGCAGCTGCTGCGCGGAGGCCGCCAGCTTCGCATTCCCGACGCCGGTATCACCGTACAGCGGGGAGCGGGGGCGTGATGCGGCTATCCTTCGTGATTCTTGCCATACTCGGCGCGGCCGTTCCGGCAAGCGCCCAAACGGAGAAGATGCACGCGCCCACCGCGGCCGACCGATTCCCAATCGGCGAGACCCTGCTCTACGAAATCAAATTCGGCTTCGTGACCCTGGGTGAAGCCATGATGCACGTCGCTGACATCGACACCATTCGCTCAGAGCCCGCCTTGCATGTGGTGTTCGCCATGAAGGGCGGCGTCATGACCATCTACCGGTTACACGATCGGATGGATTCGTGGATCGGGTTGAACGATTTCTCTTCCCGGCGGTTCGTTCAGGACTTCCACGAAGGAAACAGTTTTCGCTACACGGCGTGGGACATCTATCCGGATTCGGGCTTTTACCAGGAAGAGGGTGTCGACTCCACAGTCGCGACGTCGCCCGATCCGCTCGACGACTACGCGTTTTTCTACTTTGCCCGCACGTTGGATCTGGAAATCGGCAAGCGCTACGAATTCAATCGGTACTTCCGACCCGATCGAAATCCGGTCGTCTTGGAAGTTCTGAACCGCGACACGCTCGACCTACCCGCTGGGAGATTTTCAACTGTGGTCGTGCACCCCATCATTCAGGGTCGTGGCATTCTCGCGGAGGGGCGGGAGGCCCGCATGTGGATCACGGACGACGACCGGCGGCTGGTGGTCCAGCTCAAGGTGAAATTCCCCTTCGGCACCCTGGCGTTGCGACTGAAGGACGTCGCGGACGCACCACCCCCGGAACTCCTCGAAAAACCCTCTGGCGAGAAAGCCGACCCCTAGCGATCACGAAAAAGGGTCCCGCCGCCGGGACCCTGTCGCTTGACGAAAACCGCGCGGAGATCACCCGGCTTCTTCCGACGAACCCCCATCCCCCTGTATCATTTCGCGCACCCGGCGGGCGCTGCTCGGGCTGATTACCTTGAGCACCAGGTAGAAGAGAAACCCGATCAGGGCGAACCACAACAGCGTCATCAACAGCGAAATCGCGAAACCCAGCAAGCCGAAGACCAGCTTGACGCCGACGAGCCCAAGAACCGCGAGCACCGAGTAGCCAACTATTTTGCGAACCATGACATTCCTCCAACCCTGCGAGGTACAGCCAGCACTACGGACGGCTGACGCCGAAAGTTTCGGGAGGGTGTAGCAGGATGCCACACACCGATGTAATCGTCGTTGGGGGCGGCGTGATCGGCGCCGCGTGCGCTCGCGCGCTCGCCCACGAGGACGTCAGGGTGACCTTGGTCGAAGGCGGCCCCTTCCGAGGCGCGGCGTCGCTCGCCGCCGCCGGCATGCTCGCCCCGTTCTTTGAAGCCGCCGCCGAAGACCCGTTACTCGGCTTTGCCGTCAGGGCACGTGACGTCTACCGCGAGCTGGCGCCAGCGCTCGAGGAGGCCACGGGCGTTGACATCGCCCTGTGGACCGAGGGTATCCTGCACCTCGCGTTCACCGAAGAGCAGGTGGCGGCCATCCGAGGCGACATGGCCTGGCAACGCCAAAGCGGCTTTGCCGCCGAGTGGCTCACGGCGGACGAGTTGCGCGAACGGGCACCCGGAATCTCGCCGGATGCGCTGGGGGCGGCCCTCGCCCCCGAAGACGGTGCGCTCGATCCGTTGGCCCTGCTCGACGCCTTGATCAAGGACGCCGAAGCGCACGGCGTGACGGTGGTGCGCGGCGAACCGGTGGGCGACGTCATGATCCGGAACGCCAAGGTCGAAGGGGTCCGAACCTCCTCGACCCTGTACGCCGCCGAAACCGTCGTGCTCGCAGCCGGTGCCTGGTCGGGTCAGATCAAGGGGCTTCCGCGGCCGGTCTCCGTCGAACCGATTCGCGGTCAGATGGTGGCAATGGCATGGCCCGCGGACGAGCCCCCAGCGGTTGTCTACGGCAGCAACGGGTACGTGGTGGCCCGAGACAACCAAGCTATCGGCGGATCCACCATGGAATATGTCGGTTTCGACGCCTCGGTCACCGATGAGGGAACCGAGCACATCGAAAACGCGATGGCCCAGATCTATCCGACACTCGAGGGCGCCCCCCCACTGCGGACCTGGGCAGGTCTCCGTCCCGTCACACCCGACGGCCGACCGCTCATCGGGTCAGATCCCAGAGTCTCGGGGTTGTGGTACGCCACGGGTCACGGGCGAAACGGCGTGCTGCTTGCCGCCTATACCGGCGAAGTGATCTCGCGGCTGGTAACAGGAAAACCGGTCGATTACGACCTCACGCCGGTCGATCCCGCCCGGTTTTGGTCGTTCTGATCTCGGAGACGGACTCGACCCCAAATTGAAAGTGTCCTCTCAGAATCAACCAAACGGTTGAATCCCTGTGAGCCCGTTCCTGGAATAGGCACATCGCCCCGGGTATGTTTCTGAACTCATGAATCTCGTACAGCTCAGCCCGATGAGGCCGAAAGAACCGGTGACCTCACCCAGAAAGCCGCCCTGGCTCAAGGTCCGGGCCCCCGGCGGGAAGAACTACGTCGACCTGAAGGGTCTCATGCGGGAATTGAACCTGCACACGGTCTGCGAAGAGGCCCGGTGCCCGAACATCGGCGAGTGTTGGGAACACCGCACCGCAACCTTCATGGTGCTCGGCGA
>JBFIZG010000063.1:0-12301 GCA_041604955.1 Gemmatimonadales bacterium
CCGTCGCCGTTGTCCGTCACCACCGGCGTCGCCGTGTTGGCTCCACTCACGCTGACCCCCACCACGCCGCCGGTCGTACCCAACGGATTGCCAAACGCATCGCGGGCCTGAACACTGATGCCTGTCACGCTACCCGCGGGTCCCGGCGGCACCACGGCCGTACTTGCCGCGGCGTCGACAGGCCCAGGGCTCACCACGCTGACGAACGGGCTCGCACCAATCGGTGACCCGCCCAGCGTGATCGTCACCGTGTCTTCACCGATCAACGTCGGTGTGTAGCTCGCCGTGTACGTTCCGTCGCCCACATCCGAGACCGTCAACGTCATCGGGTTGGCCCCAGTCACGTCTACCGCAACGACGTCGCCACCGCTGGTCAGGGCGTTCCCGAGTGAGTCCCGCGCCTGGACGGTGATCATCGTTGCGCTCCCCGCAACGCCGTTCGGCACCAGCGCAGTCGTTTGCGCGGCCGTCGCCGATCCAGGGACGATGTCAAACCCTGCGCTGGTCGCAGACGTCAGCCCTGGTGCCGTCGCGTCGAGCAGGTAGGCCGTGCCAACGCTGTCGATCCGAACGTTCGTAAACGTGGCAACCCCACTTACCGCCCCCACTGAAAGCGTGCCGAGCAACGACGCACCGGTCGTCCCGCTTCCCGGAGCGATGCTCAGTGTTATGACATCGGTTGCCGTGGTCGCGCGGTTCCCCGATGCGTCCAGCACGGCAACTTCGATTGCTGGAACGATGCTCACGCCGGCATCTTCAACGCTGGGCTGCACCAGGAACGTCATTTGGGTGCCCGCCCCCGCCACGACGGAGATCGTGTTGGACGCAATCGACGTCAGGCCCGACGACGTGAAGTTGAGGACACGATCACCGATCAAACCGGTGATCGAGAGGTCGGCGAACCCGGCGGCACCGTCGCCGTCGGTGAGGAGGGAAACGGTCCCGCCCAGCGTTCCACCTCCGGAGGCGATCGATGCCGTAACAGATCGGCCGCTCTCGCTGACCGCATTGCCTCCGCCATCACGAAGCTGGATGATCGGTTGGACAGGGAACGGGACGCCGTTTGCGACGACAGCCGATGGTTGCCGCGTGATGGAAAGCTGGGTTGCGGCTCCAACGGTGAGGGAGATCCGGTTCGAGGTGATGCCGGTGAGTCCTGATGCCTTGAACCGCAGCCGACGGTCTCCGACGAGTCCCGTAATCGAGAGGTCGGAGTACGACACGATTCCATCACCATCCGTCGCCAGCGTGAGGGTGCCGTTGAGGGTACCACCGCCGGACGCAATCGATGCCGTTATGTCGACACCACTCTGACTCACTGGGTTGCCGGCCTCATCCTGCAGCTGCACCACCGGCTGGGGCGAGAGCACCGCTCCGCTCGGTGCCGCGGCGGGCGGCTGCGTCACGATCCCGACCTGCGCGGCCGTACCGGCGACGAGTGAAAACGTCTCCGACGTGACACCGCTTAGCGACGGAGCGGAAAAGCCGAGCGCATACGAACCCGCGAGACCGGAGATGGCGAGATCGGTGTAACTGGCCGTTCCCGCTGCGTCGGTCACCGCCGTCGCCCCGCCGAGCAACGTGCCCGACCCCAACGCGATCGATGCGGTCACCGAGATCCCGGACTCGGTCACCGTGTTGCCGCTGATGTCCTGCAACTGGACGATCGGCTGCGTTGCGAACACGGCGCTGCTCGCGACGACCGATGGCGGCTGTTGTGTCACGCTCAGCTGCGCCGCGGGACCGGCAATGACGGTGACGTCGTCAGAGATGACGGACTCGAAGCCCGAGGCGGCAAAGATGAGCGATCGGTCGCCCACGACGCCCGTAATCGTCAACCCGGTGAACGTCGCGGTGCCCTCCGAGTCTGTCGTTGCGGAGGCGTTGGTCAATGTGCCACCTCCGGACAATATGACGGCAACGACATTGACGCCGGCCTGCTTGACCTCGTTGCCCGAGGCATCCTCGAGCTGGAGAACGGGAGTGCGTGCAAACGCAATCCCGTTTTGAGCGGTGTCAGCGGGCTGCGTCGTGATCGAGAGCCGCGTTCCCTCACCCGCGCCAAGTGTGATCGTTCCGGACGTGACGGACGTGAGGCTCCCGGAGCTGAAGCCCAGTGTATAGGCCCCGGCAGGCCCCGTGATCGAGAGATCGGTGAACGGCACCGTACCGTTCCCGTCAGTCAGGACCGTTGGTGTACCGCCGAGCGTGCCGCCACCAGACGCAATGGCCGCCGTGACCGGAACATTCTGTTCGGAGACCGCATTGCCGAACGCGTCTTGCAGCTGGACCACTGGTTGTTGCGGGAACGGGACGCCGCTTTGCGCCGCGCTCGACGGCTGTGCGGACAGGGCGAGGCTAGCAGTCGGCCCGGCTTGAACATCCACGGCATTGGACGTATCGGGAACCAGTCCGGTCGCGACAAATTCCAGGTTTCTGATACCAATGGTCCCCGAAACCGAAAGATCGGCAAACGTCGCCACACCGTTTGCGTCAGTGGTGACCGCAAGAGTGCCGTCGAGCTGTGGAGCACCGGAGGCGATACTGGCAGTGACTGACACGCCGGTCTGGGCGACGGCGTTTCCGCTCGCGTCCTGCAGTTGAATGGCGGGTTGCTGCGCGAATTGAACGCCGCTCTGGGCTACTGCGGACGGCTGCGTACTGATGACGACGCGGCTGGCGTTTCCGGATGAGAGCGTGATGCTATTCGACACGACGCCCGTCATGCCAACGGCGTCAAAACTGAGCGTTCGATCTCCCGTAGATCCGTTTAGCGTGAGATCGGTGAACGTCGCCCGACCCGCCGCGTCGGTTGTAACAGCCGTGGTCCCACTCAGCGTTCCCCCACCCGTCGCAATCGTCGCAGTGACCGTGACACCCGCCTGCTCTACCGTGTTGCCCGCAAGGTCCTGTAACTGGACCACTGGTTGTTCGGCGAATGGAACTCCGCTCTGTGCAGTATTGGGTGGCTGCGCGGCGAGCGACAGTTGCTCGGGCATGCCGGCGGCCACGTCGATCGGGTCCGACGTCGTTCCCGTCAAGCCCGAACCGACGAAGCTCAGCACGTACGTCCCGATGGGACCGGCAATGGAGATGTCGGTGAACGTCACGACCCCCGACGCATCCGTCGCCGCGATCACCGTACCCTCCAGAGTTCCGCCCGGCCCCGACGCGATGCCGGCGGTTACGACGATTCCGCTCTCGTTCACCGGGTTGCCGTTCCCGTCTTCCAGACGCACGACGGGTTGTTGCGCGAACACTTCACCGCTCCGGCCCGTGGCAGAAGGCTGCGTCACCATCGCGAGCTGACCGGCCGTGCCCGCGATGCCGGTCGCGTCGAACTGAACTGGGCTCCCGGACAGGCCCGGGGATGCTGCCGCGAGTTGGTTTGGCCCGGCCGCCGCTCCTAGTGTCCACGACAGGAGCGCGGCTACACCATCGGGACCGGTGGTCACGGAACCGGTCGGATTGACACTGCCGCCCCCCGCAGTCACCGTGAACGAGACGTCAACGCCCTCGACACCGTTCCCACTCGCGTCCGTCACCAGCACGGCCGGTGGAATGGGCACGGGAGTGCCTGCGGTGGCACTCTGCTGATCGCCGGCGTGGACCGCGATCTGCGAGGCGACACCTGGTTCGACCGTGATGGACGGGGAGAGTACTCCGTCCAAGTCTGGAGCATCGAAGCTCAACGTGTTTGGCCCCACCGGACCACTGATCGAGAGGTCGGTGAACACGGCACTTCCCGTGGGATCCGTCGCGAGCACGGTCGTGCCGGACAGCGTTCCACTTCCGGTAGCGATCGACACCGCAATGGGAGTCGCGTCCTCCGCCACGGGATTGCCACTCGCATCCACGATCTGGATCTCGGGCTGCTGCGCGAACTGGACCCCACTCTGTACGGTGGTGGACGGCGGGAGACTGAGCGACAAACGAGCTGACGTACCGGCACTCACCGTGATCGTTTCGGACACGATCGATGGAATCCCGGGCGCCGAAAAACGCAGCGTGTAATCGCCGGCGAGCCCGGAGAGCACGAGAGTTGTAAACGCCGCTTCACCTTGATCGTCGGTCGTTGCGGTGTTGTCGACCAACGAACCACCGGACGGACCCGTCGCAATGGACGCCGTCACCGTGACGCCGGCCTGGGCGACGGCGTTCCCGCTGGCGTCTTGGATAGCGACGGTCGGTTGTTGGGCCAACGGCATACCACTTTGGGCCGCAGCCGACGGTTGGGTGAGAATGGCGAGTTGATCCGAACCACCTGCGGTTACGGCAAACGGATCACTCTGAATCAGCGGCAGACCGTCGGCACTCGCCTCCAGCACGTAACCCGTTCCCGCGAGGTCGATCCGGAGATCCGAAAACGTCGCCACGCCGCGGACCGCTTGGACCGCGGTTGCGCCGGACAGAACCGCGCCGCTCGTGCCAGAGCCGGCGAGTATACCGATCGAGACCGTTTGATTGAAGCTGGTATCGGGTTGTCCGGACGGCTCCAGCGCGGTCACGACGACCGGGGGAGCAATAACGCCCCCTGACACGACATCCGTCGGTTGCGCGGTGTAGACGATCTCGTCGGCGTCGACTTCCACCCGAAAGTCCGCTTCGCCCTCGCCGTTGTCGCCGAAGGTAGACCAATCACTGGCGCTTCCACGTTGATCGACCGTGCGGGCGCGCCAGTGATAGTCGGTATCGTCGTTCAACCCGCTAATCGGGACCGTCACGGGTCCGCCGCCCTCAATGGCGGCACTGGAATCGCTCGGTGTCCCGCTAAACGCCGTGCCCAGGGGCCGAAGCTCGACCTGAAGACGTACGGTGTCTGTCGGGTCCGCGTCGGAGATCGTCGCGGCCAGCACCACGTCCGTTTCCGGAATCGTATCTCCAACCGCGATCACCGTCGTCCCGTCCGCCCGAAATTGTTGGAGATCCGCAGGCGCATTCGGCGGCTCCTGAACGGCCACGGCAAAGTCAGCCTCGGACTCCGGGTTGTCGCCAAAGGCCACCCAATCGCTCTCGACGCTGAGTTCATCGACAACTCGCGCCTGCCAGTGATACTCCGTGTCGTCGGCCAACACGTTGCTCGCAACCGTGGCGACTTCGCCGCTCGCCACCGCAACACTCACGTTGGTGGCGGTGTTGCTGAACGCCGTTCCCAGCGGCCGAAGCTCGACCTCCAACCGGAGCGAGTCCGTCGGGTCGGGATCCACGACATTCGCCTTGAAGACCACCGTCTGTTGATCCGTCACGGCGCCGACGGCGAGCATGGTCGACTGATCGATCTTGAACTGGCCCAGTTGATCCGGCACAGCTGGTGGTTCGCGAACCGCGATACTAAAGTCCGGATCCGAGTCGGCGTTTGCGCCAAACGGAACCCATGGCCCTGCACGCCCGGTTGGATCGAGAACGCGAGCCCGCCAGCGATACTCAGTGTTGTCGTCCAGCCCGTCGATGAGGACCGACGCGACATCGCCGTTGGCAACGTCGTCGCTCGAGCCCGAGAGCATCAGTGAAGATTCAGAGGCGCTTTGTTCGAACGGCTCACCGACCGGCTTGACCTCGACCTCCAGCCGCAGCACGTCTCCGGAGTCGGGATCGGCGACTCGTCCTCGAAGCACGATCATCGTATCATCGATCGCGCCACCCGTCGCCACTGCCGTCACACTGTCCCGCGCAAGCTGGCTCAGCTCGGCCGCTGCAAGTGGCGTCTGGGGAGATCTCACGGTGACCGTGAACGATCCGGTTTGACCGGCGGACGCGCTGGTGACCTCGACATAGTATGTCCCATCGTCCGGCAGGAGGATGTACCGGAGACACGGATGGCCGGCCGGTCCTTCGCACGCCCCCTCCGCCAGCGGACTGGCCGATCCGATTGCGGTGTCGAGCGCGACGAATGCGTCGAACGCGGCGTCACCCACGGTAATCGAGACCGAATCTCCGGCGGCGCCGGTGATGGCGTAAAACGCCGAGAACTGACCGGCACGTCTGGGTGTCGAACAGCTTCGTGTGGCGAGCGAATCAGCACGCGTCGTCGCCGCTTCTAGCGACGATACGTCGCACGGCGTGATCGTCCACTCGACCGGAACCCGAATGGGTGATCCCACGACGGGGACAGATGAAAAGATCAGCGTGTCTCGATAGAGACCGATTGCGAGATCCGCCGGATCCAAGGTCACGCTCAGGCTCGTCGGTACCCCGCCAGACGTACCACCGAGTCGAAGCCAGGGCGCTCCCCTCGCGGTCGTGGCTTCCCAGCGTAACGCCTCACCGGTGGCGTTCGTGATTTCGAGACTCACGATGCGTAGCGCTGCGCTTCCGACGGCCGCCGAGTCGGTAACCGCCGTCTGAGAAACCGTGAGTTGACCGACGGGCGGTGGGGACACCAGGTCGTCGAGCCGACAGGTGCTCGTTACCACCACCACGGCCAGCAACCAGAGCGGCACCCGTCTCAAGGTGGTCACGGTGTCACCGTGATGGTGTTGGAACTCGCCGACTGGAGACCGCCCGCTGCGAAAATCAGCACGCGATCGCCCGGGATGCCCGTGATCGCAAGATCGGTGAACGTGGCGACACCGTTGCCATCACTGGTCACAGGCGTTGTGCCGCTCAGCACGCCGCCGCCCGTCAAGATCGCCGCGGCCACATCGATGCCGGCGGCAGCGACGGCGTTCCCTGACTGGTCGGCGACTTGCACCACTGGCTGTCGAGCAAACGGAACACCGACCTGAGCGGTGTCGGACGGCTGCGTGGTCAGGACCAGCTTTGTCGCCGCCCCCGCCTGCAATACGATGTCCGTCGAGCCGACGCTGGTGAGTCCGGGCGACGTGAACTCGAGGACATACACGCCCACCAAGCCGGTGAGCGTGAGATCGGAGAACACGGCGAGACCGCTTGCATCGGTGACCACGGTCGTTGTCCCGCTCAGCGAGCCGTTCCCGGATTGGAGCACGGCCGTTACGGGTACGCCGGCCGACGCGACGGCGTTGCCGGAGACGTCCTGCACTTGGAGCTGGGGCTGGCGTTCGAGGGCGACACCGTTTGTTGTCAGCGTATCCGGTTCGACCGAGACACCGAGACGCGAGGGGGACCCGGGAGTCACGTCGATTGATCTGGAGACGGCCGACGTCAGCCCGCTGGCGGTGAAGGCGAGCGTCCGGGTCCCGACCGTGCCGGTGATCGTGAGATCGACGAACTGCGCGATCCCATCCTGATCCGTCGCGACGGTGAGACTCCCCCCCAGCACACCACCTCCCGAATTGATCGCGGCGACGACGTCGATACCGGCAGAGTCGACATCGTTACCTGAGACATCACGGAGACGCACGACCGGTTGCTGGACCAATGGAGCCGCATTGGGCGTCGTGGCAGACGGTTCAGTCGTCACTGCCAGAGCCGTAGGGTTCCCTGGTAAAAGCGTAAGCGTGTTGGAGATTACCGATTGCAGCCCACCTGCGGCGAACACGAGCGTACGGTCCCCGATAGTTCCGGTAATGGAGAGATCCGTGAACACGGCGACGCCTGCACCGTCGGTCGTAGCGCTCGTCGTGCCACCAAGGGCGCCACCTCCCGACAGAATGCCGACGGCCACACTCGTTCCACCCTGCGGGACCGGATTGCCCGACGCATCGAGCACCTGCGCGGATGGCTGCTGGTCGAAGGGAATCCCGTTTCTCGGGTCGCTCGACGGATGCACGACGATACCGAGTTTTGCGGCAGCGCCCGGCGTGATCGTAATCGTATCGGAGAGAACGCCGGTCAAACCGGTGCCAGTGAAGCTCAACGTGTACGCCCCCGCGAGTCCTGCGATTCGCAGGCTGGTGAACGACGCCAGGCCGGCACTGTTGGTCACAGCGGTCACATCTCCCTCGAGCGTCCCGACGGGACCCGATGCGATTGCCGCCGTGATGACCACGTTCGGCTGCTCGACGGGGTTTCCGTTTTCATCCTGTACCTGGATCGACGGCTGCTCGGCGAATGTCGCACCACTGGGCGCCGATTCTGACGGCTGAACCTGGATCGCGAGTCTTCCGGCGGCGCCCGCGGTCGCCGTGGCCGTGAACGTCAGCGGGCTCCCCGCGAGTCCGGGAGCGGCTGCGTCCAGCGTATTTGTACCAGCCACGTTTCCAAGCGTCCACGCACTCGCGGATGCGATACCATCCGCATCGGTAGCCACCGCGGTTGCAGGACTCACGGCGCCACCGCCCGAAACAACCGAAAACGTGACCTCGACGCCGGAAACGCGGTTGCCACTCTCGTCCGACACGACAACAGCTGGTGGAATCGGCACCGCCGTTCCGGCCACCGCGGTTTGATTGTCGCCGGCTGCAATGCCGATCGTCGTGGCAGGGCCGGCGGTCACGGCAATCGCGTTCGACAGGACGTCGGTGAGGCCCGCCGAAGCGAATCGAAGCACCCGCGACCCGACGGCGCCGCCGATCTCGACGTTCGCAAACGACGCGGCGCCGTTCGCGTCGGTCGCCACAGTCGTCAAACCGCTCAGTGTCCCACCGCCGGAATCGATTGTTACGGTGATTTGAGTGCCGTCCGGACCGACTGGATTCCCACCCTCATCCTCCAACTGGATGACCGGTTGTTGCGGAAACGGTATGCCGTTCTGCACCACGCTCGACGGCGGCGTGTCGATTGCGAGTCGTGCCGCGGGTCCGGCCGTGAGGGCAATGGTCTCCGAAGTGACGGACCCGACGCCCGAGGCCGAAAACTGCAGCCGGTAGTCACCGACCAAGCCGGTGATCGTCAGCCCTGCGAACGTCGCCACGCCCGTCCCATCCGTTGTGGCGGTCGCGTTGTCGAGTACGGCGCCGGCCGGACCACTGACGAGCGCCGCGGTGACGATTACGCCAGATTCGTTTACGGGGTTGCCGATCGAGTCTTCGAGCTGAAGCACCGGCTGCACCGAGAGCGGTGCGGCAACTTGCGCGGAGGTGGGAGGTGCAGTCGTAAACCGCAACTGGCCCGCCGTTGCGGACTCGACGTCAAACACGTCGCTATCGACCTGGAGACCGGCTGCCTCTGCCGAGAGACGGTACCCGGTTTCCGCGAGATCGATGCTCAGATTCGAAAACGTGGCGACACCCCGCACCGCCGGCGTGCTCGTGACCCCTGTCAAGACCGCTCCAGGTGCGCCGGTTCCGGGTATCAGGGACACGATCACGGTTTCCACGAAACTGGTGTCCGTAGCGCCGCTCGGTTCCCGCGCCGTCACCGACACGGCCGGCACGATCGCGGAGCCTGCCGTGGAATTACTGGGTTGTGTCGTAAACACGAGTTCCGTCGCAGGCACGGCCACCCGAAGATCGACCTCGCCATCGGCGTTTCCACCGAACGAAACCCAGGGGCTGGCACTCCCGCGTTGATCGATGGCGCGAGCCCGCCAATGGTAGTCGGTGTCGTCCGCCAAATCGGTGATCGACACGATTGCGACGTTGCCGCTCGAAACCGGACTGCTGGTGTGGGTGGGGTTGTTGGTAAACGCGGTCGCAATCGGGTGCATGGCCACTTGGAGCCGGACAACGTCGCCTTCGTCCGGATCTGACACCGTGGCGGTCACGACAACCGACTGCTCGTCAATGAGCTCGCCGACGGCAATGGCGGTAACGCCGTCGTTCCGAAACTGCGCGGGCCCGGCCGGCGAGTTCGGTCGCGCCGGGACAGCGACGCGGAAATCGACATCGGTCTCGTCGTTGCCGCCAAACGGGATCCAGTTGCTCGTATTGCCAAGCGCATCGACCGCGCGAGCCTGCCAATGATAGTCGACGTCATCGCTCAGCCCGGTGATGGTGACTGTGGCCACCTCGCCGCTCGACACTTGCACGCTCGATCCGACGCTTCGATTCGAGAAAGCCGTGCCAACCGGTCGGACCTCGACTTCGAGCCGAAGCGCGTCACCCGGGTCAGCATCAAAGAGGGTCGCAGTGAACAACACGGTCTGCTCGATCGTGGTATCACCGACGGCCAACACGGTCGACACGTCGGTCTCGAGCTGTTGGAGCCCGGTCGGTTCCTCCGGCGCGCCAGGGACCGAGATGCGAAAGTCGGTCGCGCCAATCGACGGTCCGAACACGGTCCAGGGACCGGACCGTCCCGTTTGATCCATGACACGAGCCTGCCAGTGATAATCTGTGTCGTCGTCCAACCCCGTGAGGATCGCGTTCGCGACTCTCCCGTTCGGGACGGCCTCCGCGGCAGCCGTCGGAACCGATTCGAACGCCACACCTGCAGGACGCAACTCGACCTCGAGCGTGAGCGCGTCCATGGGATCTGTGTCACTCACCAAACCGGTCAACACCACCGTGCTATCCGTGACGGACGCGCCAGGGCCAATCGGTGTAGTCCCGTCCTTGAGGAGTTGCTCGAGATCGGTTGGCGCATTGGGCGCCTGTGGAGGCAAGACCGTCAGGGTAAAGCGACCCGTTTCATCTTCAGCCGACGTCGTCACCTGGACGATGTGCGACGACGCCGGGGGAAGCAGGAGATAGAGCAGACACACGTCGATAGACGCGACCACGCACTCGTCTTCTTCGGCGAGTGTCGGCCCGGCACCGTCGGTTGAGCTGTCGATCCGGATGACCCCGTCGAACCCTTCCGTCGTGAGCAACAATGAGACCGAGTCACCAGCGGGAATGGAAACCCGGTACAGGTTGGCAAAGTGATCGGGAGCAGTCGGGGAAGCGCAGTCTGATGCGACGAGCGAATCGGACACAGCGACGGCGAGCGAGAGGTCTTCGACGACACAGGGGTGGATCACGAACGCGACCGGGATCAACAGTGGAGCCGCGGTTCCCCCAACGGCCTCGACCACAATCGTGTCCCGATACGCTCCCGGCGAGAGCCCCGTCGGGTCGAGTGAAACGGTGACGTTTGCCGGGAGAGATCCACTCGTCTCGCTGAACGACAGCCACGAGGAGCGGGCTGCGCGGGTGACGCGCCACGTCCGAACTTGCGATCCCGATCCGGTGATGCTGATCTCCCGCCTGAGGACCGCCTTACTCCCGGCAGCCGCGGAGTCACCAAGGATCGTGACCGAGGCCGAAAACGCTCCCACGGGCGGCTCGTTGACCAGCTCTCCGAGCTGACACCCAGATAAGACCAGCACCACGAGGATTCCGAATTTGGCCATGCGGGTCGGCGAGGCCCGCCCAGCACGATGATCGGTCCGAAACGGAGGTCGGGCGGCTGATCGGAAGCAACGGAATAACATGGGCATACGAGTTTTCCTCATAGCAACAAGTCCCATGCCATCGACCATACGATTACAGAAACCACGCAGGGGTATCGGCAATCGCCCGGAATTACCGGGATTCGCCGGACGACGGGAGCCGCGGAAAAAACACCGGTTCGCAGGGTTGCAGGGCTTGTGGCGTTGATGCAACACCTCGATTTGGCCGCACCGCAATTTTTTGCAGGCACCCGTAATGCGAAGGGGATAAAACGGTTAAGATGAGACGCCCACACCGCGTTCGGTTGTGCCGTCTCGGAATCGCGTCGCCCGGGTCGTTCGGGGCTGTGCGGTTGATCCAACGCCCGTCATGAGGCCGAGCGGCGCCCCAGGGCTGGTTTTGCCCACCCGCCACTTGCGCCCGTGATCGAGTCGGGGAGTCGCAAAACTCCGGCAGCTCCTGCAGAATGACCTACATCCGGGAGGCGGTGGAGCGGGTGTGGAATGGGCGGTGGCGGATTCGAACCGCCGACCTCCGGTATGTGAGACCGGCGCTCTAACCAACTGAGCTAACCACCCTGGGGTTCCGCGAACGTCGAATCGGTCGCTGTCCGTAACCGCCATCGGCGTCCCGATCCAAGATACGTCGGTCTCGCGCCTTCGTGAACCCGACGGCCGATCTCCCATGCGCGGACCTTCGGTTCGGCCGGCGACCCGTGTCCTGACAGTTCCCGGCACGGGTGCCAAAACGCCGTGCGCATTACACTTGCGACTGCATGTCGCCCGAGTACCTTTGATAGGACGCCCCTCTCATTCGCAGGTCAAAAGCAGGGAAAGGACCGTACGTTGCCGGCATCTCGGAATCGCGGACTCGTGCTCATCGAGCTGCTGATCGCGCTCGTCGTGATCGGCATCCTCGCAGGCATCGCCATTCCTAAATTCTTGGGGGCCAAGACGCGCGCGCGTGAAGCGGCGGTGATCGCGGATATGCAAAACGCGCGGCGGGCGGTTCAGGAATACGAATCGAATCACATGACCTATCCGGGAAGCATGGAAGAAGCCGGAGTTCAGCCTTCAGATGGAGTCGAGTTTACGTCGTGGGAGCTATCAGCCGCGAATGGCACGCCA
>JBFIZG010000064.1:0-12264 GCA_041604955.1 Gemmatimonadales bacterium
ATCAGCAGGTCGGGGGTCTCGAGCTGAAACTGTGGCATTGATGACCTCAGGGATTCAATTCAATCGAGTAGGCGCAGTGCAATCGAGTAGACGCAGCGCAGAAGGTGGCGGTCCGGCCCGACGATGACAAGCACGTACCGATCGTAGTCCGGCTCAGACGCAACTTTCCAAATCACTCTTGGGGCAATCGCTCCAATTGGAAGCCAACGGCCAGGTCGGTGAGGTTCCAGAGTTGGATATCGGAGCTCGACCCGTACCGGACGGGTCGGAGCGACTCGCCCTCGATCCGATACCGCCACAACTCATTGTGGCGCATCCCGGAGGCTTCGACTGCCTGTCTCGTGCCCTCGAGCAGCCGACGGAGCCTCGCTACGTATGCGCGCATTGTTTCACTGTCCTGGCGCAGACGCCCGGTGTCGTCGTAGGCGTAACCGATCTGTCGTGCGAGCCCGAGGAGCAACAGATTCACTTCGCGGCCCCACACGACGTGCGGCGAGTGATAGAGATCGTCACGGAAATCCCGCTGGACCGCTCGCCGCGCATAGGCGTCATTGGCGACGAGCGGACCCAGGCCGTCCACGTAGAGACCAATCGGATACGGACGCTCAAAGACGTCGAGCATCTGGGACACGGCCTCTGGACTCGAAAGCCCTTGTACGACTTCCTCGGTGTGATTCCCGAGAAACAGATCGGTGGCGGGATCGGTGTTGGCGACACGTATCGGTTGGCCGAGACTGTCGAGAGCCAGCGCCAGAAACGAAAGTGCGCGTCGATCGCGCGTGGCCGCTGCGAGACGTCGCCTCCAATAGTCTCGCTCCGCTGCCGGGAATGAGTCGAGCGTTTGGGTCACATGTCTCCCGATCTCCTCGGGCGCGATGCGAACCTCGAAATGCCGGCGTGCTTGCCGCCACGTCATGAGTGCTCTCTCGAGCGCTGCCGGCTGATCGACGTACCGTCTGAGTGTGGGTGCATCCGCCGGTATCGGCCAACCCACGTCACTGGAAGTCACATCGAACGCCGTGACCGTGTCGAGAATCCGTCGGGCCGCCGCGAGCGACTGCGGGACCCATACGACGTTCACGTCCATGGCGAACCGGCCGTTGCCGTACCCCGCTCGACTGTCGCGCCAGCTCCCCGGGTGAAAACCCCGGTCATCGCGGAACTGGAACCCGACGAGGTTGGTGACCGTGGGCTGCTCGACATACGGACGAGAGAGTTCGGCCACAAAGGCGAGGTTTCGTATGAGACCGGCCAGCCGCGTCCGCCCATCGGATCCAACTTCCATCAAAAACTGCTGTTTGCGGGCCGTATCAACATCGGAGCGCGACAGATACCGATCCACGAGCACGGATAGCTGAAAAT
This sequence comes from Gemmatimonadales bacterium, assembly GCA_041604955.1. Taxonomy (GTDB): domain Bacteria; phylum Gemmatimonadota; class Gemmatimonadetes; order Gemmatimonadales; family GWC2-71-9; genus JBFHWR01. Next base: position 1,363 of record JBFIZG010000064.1, read on the forward strand.
CGTCATCGATCATCCGGTAGTTTTCACGCACTCGCTGGAGGTTCCCGAGGAGCACACGCGCGTGCGCGAGATGGTTTGATGTTGTCCCGCGATTCCCGTCTCGTGTCCATGCGCGGATCAACGTGCTGTAATCCGCGGCGTTTTCTCGGATCGCTTGCCCGCCCAAAGCCTCTTCGTGACTGACCTGCCCGTCGGGAGTGAGCTTCTCCAACACGCTGGCGATGACATGCTCCAACACATCGGCCGAGACCACGGGATCGAGCATGAGCGCGCTCATCATCATGTCGCGGCCGAAATAGGTCGCATAGTTCGGGAGCGCCGCCATCAATTTTTCTTCGTAACTCAGCAGTTCGAGTCCGCGGACCGCGCGCTCGAGCCGCAAATAGGCGGCGACCTGGGCGTGCGGCACACCGGTGGGCCGGTCGAGTCCGCTAAGCACGCTGTCGGCGACAGCGCGCTTGCGCTCGTAATACTCCCAAAACTCCTCGTTGAAGAGAGCGTCGCGAGCGAGCGGAGTGAGCGGAACGGCGTCGGTTCCGGTCACGACTTCGAACGTGATGCCACCGGGAGAACGCGCCACGAGCGAGACCACGTCCCCCACCACCGTCGCCACCGTCGTACGGTGGTCTCCCCGGAGTTCCATGGTCTGACGATTGCGGCCATCAAGGGTCGTGTGCTCCACGAGCACGCTCCATGACGTTCCGTTTTCGCTGAACGAGACGGTCGGCTCCAGCCGACGCCTGAGCGTCTCCATATCCCGTGCGTTCAACAGCGAGAGGTGCTGTTCGCGCTCGGCCGCGGGGAGCAGCGCCAGATGATCAACCAAGTCTGCCAGTTCTTGCAAAACGAAGCGTCCCTGACCGAACGGTCGCAGATGCCATCCCCACCCCTGAAAGTCCCTTTCCTGGCGCATTGTGCCGAGCACAAACCAGCCGACCTCGAGTGCGTCAAGCTCCGACGAAAGTCGGTGGCGCATGGCGCGACGATTCCCCTCGGCGGCGGCCTCGGCTCCCGTCCCACCCCACCGCACTGGTGCCGGGTCGCCCGTCGTATCGCGGACGGTGAACGCGGCACTTGCATTGGCGGCGTCCGCCCACACGTGCACCACGCGCCCGCTACGGGCGTCGAGATATATCTGGAACGCGTTTCGCGCCGCGTCCCGAAAGAATCGGGTCGTGTACCCCTCGTATGCGGAAGGATCGTCGAGTCCTGGCTCAGGAAACTCCAACACAGGCGTTTGGACGCTTACGGTGGCAAGTTGACATAGGCACAGAGCCGCCATCAGGTGCATTGCCAAGACCTCCGGATCCGGGATCAGCGTGTGAATCTAGCGGGTCGGGTACTCTGTGGGGCTCGCTCGCCCGCGCACCCGAGACGGCGTTCTGCACGCAGAAGTGGAAAAATCCGCATCTACTTTCGACTCCGCAACTGCAGTTGAACCAGTAGCGGGATGAGTTGCTGTGCCTGAGGCGTTAGTCGATATAGCGTACGGGGCGCGTACGTCAGGAAGACGTAGCGATCGACGAGTTTCCCGCGTTGCAACGCTCGCAGCGTCACCGCGAGAACGCGCGAGGTCACCATGGGCAGTTTTCGATGGAGCTCGTTGAAGCGCATAGCGGACTCGCCCAAGGCAAACACAACTGGTAACGACCATTTCCGCAGCGCTACACGTTCGACGCCGAGTTTCCGGAGCTGAAAGAGCAGTCGCCCACCGGCCCGCGCAACGGTTTCTCCGGAGGGTGTCACCGCGTACCTCCGACTTTCACCTGAAACAATCAACCCCTGTTGCTGCAACACTTCGAGCGTGTCCCGCAGGTCCTGGCGGCTGGCTCGCCACAGTCGGTTTGACAGGGTGGCGCGCCTGGCGCCATCGCACCGATGGACCTCGATCAAGGCTGGCAACGCCCAGCGCCGGCGGAAAAGGCTTGCGAGACGACGTATCTGCGTTTCGACAGAAGGGGAGGAAACCATACCAGGTATCCAATCCTCCGTTTCGGCGGTGACGAGACATAAGAACCTTCGTCCAGCCCGTGGCACGTAGGCGAAATCACGCGGAATGCAACCGCAACCACGCGTCCCACCATGAGCCCTCGCTCATCACCGTCACCCCGGGCCGGCTGTGGGATGCGCCCGTGACAATCGACCAACCCCACGGGTCTTGGCCTGAGCTGCTTCCCCAACCCTCGGAAGCTTCTCCGCGCTCTCTATGTCGGGACTGGTCTCCCCGGCATCTCGCCGCCCAGGCATTCACGGCAGTCCCGCGACTACTGGCCACAGGGCCTTGACTGGCGCACGACGCGCTCTACCCTTCCTTGGCGGTCGCAACGGGGTCCGCCGACGCAAGTCACCGCGGCGTCTCCACCCAAGGTGCCTCAAAGAGCCGTGAGACGGCGGTCTCAACCGTTAGAGCCCCAACACAGCTTGAGAGTTCGAAAAACCCTGACAAGCAGGTTCCAATTTCGATGAAAGAGCGTTCGGGCAACAATCTCTCGCCGCTCCCGGAGCGAATCCAAGGTCTCTCGGAACTGGCCAATAACCTTTGGTGGAGCTGGAATCGCGAAGCGCGAGCACTCTTTCGTGAAATCGACACGCTGACCTGGCGCCGCACGCGCCACAACGCGATTGAGGTGCTCCACCGGGCCGACCCCGCCCGACTCGCCGAGTGCGCGTCGAATCGCTCGTTTCTCGACCGATACGATCGTGCGGTGGCTGCACTGCATCATGCCGTGGACCGCGGCCCGACCTGGTTTCACCACCACCATGCGCAACTGTCCAGTCATACGATCGCCTATTTCTGCGCCGAGTTCGGGCTGCATAACTCGGTGCCCATCTACTCGGGCGGACTCGGTATTCTCGCCGGAGATCATTGTAAGACTGCCTCCGACCTGGGAGTGCCCCTAGTCGGCGTCGGTCTCCTGTACACTCGCGGCTACTTCGATCAGCGCGTCGGCCCGGACGGGTGGCAACAAGACGCCGATGAAGTGCTCGATCTGACGATCACTCCCCTGGCCCGGGTTCTGAACGCATCTGGGGAGCCTCTTACGGTCACCGTGCGCGCGTGCGATCGCGACCTGCATATCGGAGCCTGGCGGCTATCGGTCGGGTCGGTGCCGATTTTTCTCCTGGAGACCGACCTCGAGCAGAATCACGCTGAAGATCGAGGTCTCACTCACAGGCTCTACGCCGGCGGCTCCGATCTACGTCTCCGCCAGGAATGGCTGCTCGGTGTCGGAGGCGTGCGGATCCTCCGGGCCCTCGACATCCATCCAGCGGCGTGGCATGCCAACGAAGGACATTCCAGCTTTATGCTCGTCGAACGGCTCCGTGAGGCAATAGTCTCGGGACTCGCCTGGGACGACGCGACCGAGTCGGTGCGGGAAACCAGCGTGTTCACCACACACACGCCAGTCGAGGCGGGTCACGACGAGTTTGGACACGGTGAGCTGACCGCATGTGTGGGGCCCATCTGGGAAGAGCTGGGCGTCGACCGGGAACAGTTCTTGGATCTCGGTCGGCACCCCGAAAACCGCGATGTATTCCACATGACGGCCACCGCCATCCGATTGAGCGCTTCCGTCAACGGCGTTTCCCGGTTGCACGGACAGGTCACCCGCCGGATGTGGCAGGCGCTCTGGCCCGATCGCGACGAGGCGCAAATTCCCATCGGACACGTGACCAACGGCGTGCACCTCGCGACCTGGATGGCCATCGAGGTGATGAGTGTCCTGGACGAGGTCATGGGCGATGGGTGGGATGCCCGCCGCGACGACCCCGATCTCTGGGATCGGGTTCTCGACGTCGACCCCGCGAAGCTGTGGGGCGTGCATTGCAGACTCAAACACCGTCTCATCGATTATGTGCGCGAGGAGGCACGTCAGCGATGGCGCACACAGTGGCCCGAATCCGCTCGCGTCGTGGGCGCCGGTGTTCTTCTCAATCCAGATGCGTTCACCATCGGGTTCGCCCGCCGGTTCGCAACCTACAAGCGGGCGGACCTGGTCTTTTCAGACGCCGAACGGCTGCGCCGACTGCTGACCAACCCCAGGCGACCCGTGCAAATCATCTTCGCCGGCAAAGCGCACCCTGCCGACGAAGCGGGCAAGCAGATGATTCAGGACGTCTATGGATTCGCGAGCGACCCGGCCTTCGAGGGCCGCGTGACGTTTCTCGAAGACTATGAGATGCACCTCGCTCATCGCCTCGTGCAGGGCGTGGATCTCTGGCTCAACCTCCCGCGTCCGCCGCTCGAAGCGTGTGGGACCAGTGGGATGAAGGCGGCGCTCAACGGCGCTCCGCAGCTCGGAACCGTTGACGGTTGGTGGGCGGAAGGTTTCACGGGCGAGAACGGATGGGCGATCCCACAAGTACCCGAAGACCACGAATCCCCCGATCAACACGATGCGGACTACCTGTACGGCCTGCTCGAATCGGAGATCGTCCCGCTCTTTTACGAGCGCGGAGACGATGACGTGCCCACCCAGTGGGTACGACGCATGCAACACGCCATTGCGGAAGCGGGACGCAACTTCACGAGCCGCCAGATGATGCAGCGTTACGTACACCACTACTACGTTCCATGCATGCAAGCCGCGACCAACCGAACGAAACGTGGCCGCCCTTCGCCCGAACCGGTACGGTCACGCTCGTCATGAAGCGGTCACGCCCCCGGGGTGTTGCAAAGCAGTCGTGCACTCGAGAGGGTGGAAAGCGGTGACGAGGACATGAGGCCGTGACTCCTGCGCGCCGCGCGGTCATCACGCACGCCCACCTTTACCAGCCTCCCCGTGAAGACCCTTGGTTGGGCGAGGTGCCGCACGAAGCATCCGCCGCGCCGTTCGCTAATTGGAATGCGCGCATCGAGCGGGAGTGCTACCGACCGCTCACCGCGGCACGCGTGCTCGACGCGGACGCCAACATCCTCCGCGTCCTCAACGCCTTTGAGTTCCTGAGCTTCGACGTTGGCGCCACGCTCCTGAGCTGGCTGGAACGGGAGGCGCCGGACACATACGCGAGCATGTTGGCCGCGGATCGAACGAGCTGCGACCGCCACAGCGGCCACGGCAACGCCATCGCCTCGCCGTACCATCATGTAATCCTCCCGCTTTGCTCGCTCCGCGACAAGAAAACCGAGGTGCGTTGGGGAATCGAGGACTTCACGCGCCGGTTCGGCCGCGACCCCGAAGGCCTGTGGCTCCCAGAGACCGCTGTGGACGAAGAGACACTGGACGTGGTCGCGGACGCCGGCATCAGGTTCACGATCCTCGCACCGCATCAGGTTACCGGAGCGCCGGCCGATGGAACGCCAGGCCGCTACCGAACCGCGTCCGGAAAAGAGCTGGGAATTTTCGTGTACGACGGCGGTCTCGCACACGATGTGGCGTTCGGTCCCCTGTCACACGATGCCACCGCGTGGGAGCAACGGCTGTACACCGACCATGCCAAGACGCTTTCGATGACGGCCGTCGACGGCGAGACATTCGGGCACCACCACGACGACAGCGACCTGGTGCTCGCGACGCTCATCGACCGGCTCCTCAGCCGAACAGACGCGTATCTCACCAACCCCGCGGCCTGGTTGGCGGCCAATCCCCCAACGCAGGACGTGACACTCGTCGCGCCAAGTTCGTGGAGCTGCTCCCACGGAGTCGATCGCTGGCGCGCCGCCTGTGGATGCCGCGCCTATCCGGAGGAGACGAGCCAGGCGTGGCGCGAGCCCTTGCGAACGGCGCTCGACTGGCTGGCACACGAAGCCCACCGGCACTTCGAGATCGCGCTTACGCCACTGGCCTCGGATCCGTTTGCCGTCCGAGACGCGTACGGAGAGGTGGTGGCGCGAGGGCCGGACGCAGCCGAAGACTTCTCGACCAAGACCTTTGGTGAGTTGGACCACGACCGGCGCACCGACGTACTCGAACTACTAGAGATGGAGCGAAGCGCGCTCAGCATGTTCACGTCGTGTGGATGGTTCTTTGACGACGTCGCGGGCTTGGAGTCGCGCCTGATTCTCAGGTATGCCGCGCACGTCGTGGAGCGATCGGGACCCAATCGCGAGTCCGTCGAAGCGGAGCTGCTCGAACGCCTCGCCCACGCCCGGAGCAACGACGAAGCCGTTGGAACCGCACGAGACATCTATCTCGCCGAACGCCGTACCACCGACGACAGCGCGATGCTGGCAGCGGCGGTCTGGCACGCGGCGGCGACCGTCGGCCGTTCGGGTCGGGAGGCATTACCGACCGCCTACGACGTGTCAGGAACCGACGAAGCCCTCGTCGTCGAGCGCCGCGCCACTGGCCGCCGCTGGAACGTGACGGCAACCGCGACACGCTCGAACGCCAACCTCACCATTCACATCACGGCCCAAGGTCACGCCCGCACGTCGTTCGCGTTGTCGGACTTCCCCGACCGGGCGCGAGCAATCGTGGTCGGCGCGATGCGGGAAGAGATCGCGCGGAGCCATTTTACCGAGGCGGAGCGGTGGAACCTCGCGTCGGGGACACCAGCCACTGACGTCGCCGGTCGCGCTCTGGAACAAGCCATCTTCCAATTGGATGCCGCAACGGAAGCGACCGGCAACGGACGGGTCGACGCACTGCTCGACTACCTCGCGTTGCTCGACGCCCCGATTCCGTTCGACGCACAGACGGTCTTTGCCACCGTCCGTGACCGCCTGTCGGACGCCGTGGCAACCCGCTTGGCCCATCGGCTGCGATTCCGGTAACCGCCCGCCTCAGGGCTCTCCCGCCGACGCCGGAACCAGTTCATCCACGTACCGCACCAACATGTTTCGCCACGTCGGCCAGTCGTGGTCCCATTCCTGGCCCCACGAGTCCACCCTATTGGGAACACCGTGGTTCCCCAACACGGCCGCGACGCGCCATGTCTCTCCAATGTCTTCTGCCCGCCCCTCACCCGACGGCAAGAGCACGAACCGCGTGCGCAACAAATCGAGATGCGCCGAATCGAGCCGAGGGAGAAAATGGAGCGGCGACGCCGCGCGTAAATCGTCGGTTTCGGCCCCTTTGAGAAACCGCTGGAGGTCGTATGTTCCGCTCATGCAAATGGCACTGGTGAACGCGTCTGGGAAGCGGCAGACAGCAGCGAGCGCGTTGAACGCACCGATGGAGGCACCGGCAGCGACGATGCCCACATCCGGCGATCGACAGTCGTGACGAATGGCGGGGACCACCTCGTGGTACACGCACTGATGAAACTGATTCAACATCGCCATGCGGTACTGCGGCGGACCTTCCTCCGCCAACATCACACGCCCCGCGACCGAATCGCACGAGTAGATCTTGATCCGTCCCTCCGCAAGCAACTCGGCCAACGTATCGATGATCAAGAACCGCTCGATCTCCTCAGCGTCACCACCGGCGGTTGGAAAGATGAGGACGGGCATACCGATCTCCCCCCACCGCGCCACCGTGATTTCCTGTTTGACACGGTCCGAGTACCAACTCGTCTTGAGTTTCACGGCCGCTCCGCGCTCGGGGTCTGAACGGCGGAGGCCTCGTCTTGTTCGACGCGCCAACGCTGGATCCGCTCCCAAAACAAATCGGCGAACTGATCGACCTCGTGCGACGGGAAGATCGCCCGAACTTTTTGCGCAACGGCATCGCGCCCCTCGTCAGATGCAAAGAACTCCATCGCGATCTCTTCCAGATGGCCGAGATGACGATCGCAAAACTCCTCGAACGCGTCGGTCTGAAAGCGCTCGTTTGCAATCGACACCGTCGCATCCAGCCGCTCGCGAAGCGTCATGTCGTCTTCGACAGCCGCGAAGAAACGATCCCAGTCCAATTGACGCATCTGCCGTTTGGTCGCCGCGGCAAACACGGCCCATCGGATGTTCGCCATGATGAGCCAAGGAAAGTGGTAGTGCAGCGACGTCACCTGCGAATCGGGACACGGGTTCGCAAAATCAATGGCACACCAGTCGTCGGAGGTGCGAAGCGCCTCACAGGAATTGAAATCCCACGCAAAGAACGCGTTGATCGTGAGCGTCATGTCTCTGAGCAGCGCTGCCTCCTCGGCGGTCAGAAAACCGCGTTCCATCGTGTACCGGTCGTGGGCCGGGGCGGAGGGATCGTACTTCACGTGCCGCACTTGCGGGCCCAGACCAATGCTCCGGACGAACCGGTCGTACGGCTCGACCGCACGCTGTAAATGCATCACACAACGCCCACTCTGTTCGTACGCCGCGCGAAGCACCTCTTCGTTGTCGATCCGCGACACGCCCCGCCATGCGCCGCCGTCGTACGGTTTCATGAACATCGGGTAGCCGATTTGCCGGCCAATGTCGCCTAAATTGAAATGACGCGCATAGCGCTCGAGCGTCACCTGCAAGTCGTCGCGGTGCTCGTACTCTTTGGGCGGAATCATCCAGGTGTCCGGAACCGGGAGGCCAAGCCGCATCATGGCACAGTAGGTGGTTTGTTTCTCCATCGACTGCACCGTCCACGGATTGTTGAACACGTACACGTCGTCGAGCAGCACCGCTTTCTTGATCCACTCCCGAGTCGTGTGGTACCAGTGGGTCAGACGGTCGATGACCAAGCTGTAGCGCGCCGGTTTCCGTAAGTTGAACGGCTCGATGGTGACCCGCTGCACCTCGAAGTTCACGGTGCGCCCGTCGACGGGAATGTGGAGGTCGAGCCGCCTGAGGATTTCGGTGAACGCGATGGGCCAGCAGATGTCGGCGCCAAGCGAGAGACCGATGAGTCGTGTGTCCTCCGTCATATTCCGATCCCAGCTACGGGTGTCATTCGTAAACCATCCAGAGCGGTCCCGGAAACAGCCACGACAGCCCCTCGCGCAGCCGGTCCCGCCAGTTTTCCCAGTTGTGTCCGTCGCGAGCTTCCACATATCGGACGGTGGTACCGGTGCCTTGCAACACCGGAACGAGCGAACGGTTCTCGTAGATGATCGACTCGTAGATCCCACAGCTCAGAAACAGTCGATCGGTCACCGACGTGGGCTCGGCGCGATAGGCATTCATGAACTTCACGACACGGTCGAAGATGGGACCGCGGTCGTGGTCGCCGATGTCCGAGAACGCGAACGACCCCGACTGCAACAGCAGCCGCCCAAAGAACCCTTGGTTTCGCGCCGCCGCGTGAAACGCGCCCACGGCGCCGAGGCTCGCGCCCACTAGCCCACGGCTCTCCGGCGTTCCGATCAACGGTAGCTCACGCTCGAGCGTTGGCACCAACTCGTCGACCAGGAACCGGGCATGCTTTTCGGACGCGGCGTATTCGTCGAGACGGTCGGGGGACTGCGTCAGCGCGACGATCATCCCCGGAACTTCGAAGCGGTGCACCAGGTTGTCGAGTACCGTCGTGAGCGAGGCGTAGCGCGCGTAATCCGCGCCATCGTGAACTACCAACAGCGGATAACGACGCGTGGGCCGGTACCGCGCCGGAAAATACAGCGAGACGGGCCGCGTCCCGCCAAGCGTTCGAGAAAGGATCTTGCGATCCTCCACCCTTCCCCTTCGCACGTCGGGATCGGGTTGTGTCCATTCCGGCGTGGCGTACCCCGAAGCGTGACACACCGAATTCGCCCCGAACGGGTCCCGTGCCAACAGGGGGTTCAGCGGATCGCGGATCAACTCCACGTTCGGGCCGCGATGCAGCTCGATCTTGTACTCGACACGGGATCCCTCGGGCAACTCCAGCACCAGCGTCCAAAGATCGGTACCGCTGAGCCGCTCGAACGCTTGGGAAGACGGGAGGCCGAAGATCCAGTGCCGCAAGAGCACGGCGTCCGCCTCGCCCTGGAACACGAACGTGCAGAACGGTCCTTCGACGATGGGAAACGTCCGTGCCTCGAGAAACGCGGCAACGGCGCCCGGTTCTACGACCGGCTGGCGGAGCAATTCGTCGATCGCTAGGCCGCGCGTGGCCGGGGCGCTCACCGCCTTCACGCTGCGATCGCCTCGACGTGCCCATCGATTCCCAGGAGCCGCGCCGCGCGTGTCTGGCTGGCGCTCCGGAGCGGCATCCAGGCGCCGTCCACCCATTCCAACCCTTCCCCGCCGTCGAGCGTCACGCAGCGAGCAGGTCGAAGGCGGCGGGCCAACCGTCCGACTCGGGCGACGTCGGCAAGCCGCAAGCGCGCACCGGCATGCGGAAGCGGTACGATGCCGGTGGCAATTCCGAGCCCAGCGTCGAACGCCTCCGCGTGCCCTGGTCCCTGCGGCGGAGAGTCGTGGAACAGCATGACACGCTCGGAAACCGCCATCGCACCGGCCGACCACGCGATCACCGGCAACCCCTCGATGAGGCTCGCCACGTCAAACAGCCTGAGCCGGTTGAGCAACACGGCGATGTGCCCACCCGCAATCGCGACGGCGGATGCGCCTTCGACGGCACGTGCGATCTCAGCCCGCTCCTCTCGCACCGCTTGCCGCTCCGACGGCTTGGCTTCCCGAACGAACTCGGCGCGGATGGAGGCAACCCGCTCGAGGTGCCGGGCGTCGAGCATCCGGACCGCGTCGAGCGCAGCCTCCCGCTCCGGATCGAGCACCTCCGGATCTCCTGCCAACGTCTCCACGTCGCTCCACGCCTCCATTAGGTGCTGAAGCCGGAGGATGTACGACGAGCGGAGCAAACGAAGTCTGTCCTGCATGGCGCGGTGCGCCGCTCGCAGGTCGGCATCGCGATGCCACACAGCTTCAGCCCGCCGGTAGAGCGCGAGATTGACCGCTCGTCCTTCGACGAGTTCGTTCAGCTCGACGTCTTCAGCTTCCCGTTCCTGCCACCCGGCCGTCACGGCGACGATCCGGCCCGTCGGCGCCACCCGATTGAGCACATCACCCACGGTGGTCTCGTGACGTTGCGGTCCGAGCAGGACGACCGGGACGTCCGTCATCACGCCCGTACCTGCACCGTCTCGCCCACC
>JBFIZG010000065.1:0-12156 GCA_041604955.1 Gemmatimonadales bacterium
ATGGTATTGCCGATCGCGTTGTTGTCCCCCCGAAGAGACAAATAGTGAACGTGTTCCGCCGGCTGTGGCGCTTTACGCGTCCGCATTCCGGTATCCTCGCTCTGGCCTTTCTTGCTACTGTCGTCGCCTCCATCCTCGACGGTTTGACGTTCACGCTTCTCGTTCCCTTCCTCCGGTTGCTCTTCGGCGGCGGCCCGGGCGTCGTTGCGGACCCATCGCTCGCCGAACGGATATTGAACGGACTGATCGGTATCGTGTTCACGGCGGACCGTAACGTAGCGCTGCGGAACATCGTGTTGTTGATGGTCGGGGTGGTGGTACTGAAGAACGTGTTCGTGTACGTCGCGGGATCAAAAGCGGCGTATTTACGGGAAGTCGTTGCGCGCGATCTGCGGTCCGCCCTGTACCGGCATATCCAATTGCTCGGGTTGGCGTTTCACCAGCGTATGAAGGGCGGCCAATTCGTGAGCCGTATGATCGCCGACATCGATCAAGCTCGGCTCGTCGTGAGTGAGTCCCTGATTTCGGCTGTGCAAAACCTCATTCTGGTCATCGTCTACGTCACGATTCTGTTTGTGCTCGCGTGGCCTCTGGCGCTGATCACGCTCTTGCTTGCTCCGGCCATCGCCCTCATGATGCGGCCGATTCTCCGGGGTATTCGGCGGAAAGTGCGTGACGCGGTGCACGAGCGCGGTGAGATGGCGGCGATCACGGTGGAGACCCTGGAGGGCGCGCGACTGGTCAAGGCGCACGGCGCCGAGTCGTATGAAAGCCGACGCTTTGACGCGTCTACCCGTCGATATCTCGACCGCATCGTCGGCGCGCGACGACTCGCCGTGCTGTCTCACCCGGTGAGCGAGACTCTCGGCGCAATGCTCATTCTGCTGGTCTTGGTCTTGGGCGTGTCGCGCGCCACAGACGTCCGGCCTGAACTGCTGGTGGCGTTTCTGGCGGTCACCATTCGATTGTTGCCACCGGTCAAGACGCTCTCGCAATTTCCGGCGAATGCGGAACTGGCGCTGGTCGCCGCCAGCCGCGTGTTTGAGATCCTCGATTTGCCGCCAGACGACGTGGACGCCCCGGACGCGCCGATGTTCCCTGGTTTGAAGCGCTCCATTGAATTCACCGATGTGTGGTTTGCGTACGAGGGAGAAACCTGGGTGTTGCAGGGCGTCAGCCTGACGGTGCGCGTCGGTGAAGTGGTCGCAGTCGTCGGATCGTCCGGCGCAGGCAAGTCGACATTGGTCGATTGCCTTCCCAGATTCATCGAACCGCAGCGTGGCGCCGTGCTGGTAGACGGCGTGCCGCTGGCGAAGTACAGTCGCCGGTCCGTACGTCGTTCCATGGGAATCGTGAGCCAACACACCGTCATCTTTAATGATTCGGTTCGCGCCAACATTGCGTATGGTGACGAGCAGGGCGCAACTCAGACCGCAATCGAAACCGCGTCTCGAGCGGCGAACGCCCATGAGTTCATCGAGCGCCTGCCCGACGGGTACGACACCCTGTTGGGGGAGCGGGGAATGACGTTGTCGGGCGGTGAGCGCCAGCGTATCGCCATCGCTCGCGCGCTCTTACGGGACCCGCCGATCCTCATTCTCGATGAAGCAACGTCGGCACTGGATCCCCATTCGGAACGACTTGTCAGTGAAGCGATCGCACGACTGCTGGAAAACCGAACCGTTGTGGTTATTGCGCACCGGCTCTCGACGGTCGCGCGCGCCGATCAGATCGTCGTGCTCGATCGGGGGCGCGTGGTGGAACGTGGACGACATGACGAACTGGTTGGGGCCGGCGGGGTGTATCAGCGCCTGCATGCGCTCGAGCTCGCGGCGATGGGCCCGAGGTGATGTCGCTAGTCGGTCGCTTGGACGGGGCGGACAGCGATAGCATTCGTGGGACAATGGAGCACGAACCCGGTGTCGATGGGCGACCACATTTGGGGTGCTCCGGTCACCGCAGCCTTCCCGTCGCCGTCTAGCTCGAACAATCCGCGCGGCGCGTGGACCAGGCAGCCGCCGCAGCCGATACAGCGATCGCGGTCGACGTGGACCGTGTACTGTCGCCGCGGAAACACCCCGACTTCATCCCGATCCGGTATCGCATCGGGCTCGTCCAAAATCGATGCGGTGGCCTCGTACCCGGCCGCGACGAGTTCGTGGTTGTGGGTAAATGAGAACATCGGGACATGAGCCACCCGAGGTTGGATCAGCAGTAGTGGGGGCCGTTCCCAGTGCCGGAGGTAGGTCGTGCGCATGGTCTGGACCGCGATCTCAATGGCCCGGGCATAGATGGCCGCAAACCCTTTGTTTTGCTGATCGGCGCGGAGTACCTCACTCGATCCCACGTCCACCGCGACGACGAGATCCCTGTTTCGCGCGGCGGCGATACGAATGGGGAGGTTCGACACCGCAGCACCGTCGACGTAATACCGGCCGCGGATCTCTCGCGGTGGGAGATACCCCGGGAGAGAGACGGACGCGAACACCGCGTCCGCGACACGAACGTCGGACAACCCCGGTGCGCCCCAAAAGATCTGGGAGCCCGAGTTGAGGTCCACCGTGTTCACGAGCAGTGGGCGCTGCAGCTCGTCGAACGTGATGTCACTCAGCAATCCCGCGAGAAACGCCTCGAGCGGCTCCTCTCGGTACAAGGCGGGCGACCGCATACGTTTGAGCGCCATCTCGGAATGGGCGACGCGAAAAATATCCCGCCGCCTCACGTCGAGCGCGATGGGCTCGAGTTCTTCCGCGGACATACCCGTGCACCACGCCGCCGCGACGAGGGCGCCGATACTCGATCCCACCACGTCTTTCGGTAGAAAATCGCGTTCTTCGAGCGCACGGAGCACCCCGACGTGCGCAAGGCCCTTCAGGCCCCCCCCACCCAGAACGAGCGTATAGTCGCGGTGTTCGAGCAATGTGTATCGTCTGTTGGTGACGCATTTAAGCTAGCATCTTTGAGGGAACGATGAAACGACGCTCTGAAGTTGGCTGATCCGTTGCGACGCGCCCCGATGGTTCAAGAACTCCCCGACGCGTTTCGGCGTCTGCGGAACGTCGAGTTTCCGTGGACGGCCGAAACGTCGTACCTCGACAATGCCGCGACCGGCCCGGTGCCGGAATGCGCACGGCGGGTCCTGGACGAGTTCACGGCAAAGCGGACGGCGCCGCATCTCCTCGATGAACCCGACTTATTCGCGGTGTCCTGTGATGCCCGTGCCGTCATCGCGCGGCTCATCAATGCTGAAGTCTGCGAAATCGGACTCACCGCCAACACCAGCTTCGGATTGAACGTGGCCTCGCTCGCGCTGCCGCTTCGCAGGGGCGACACCGTGCTGCTCTCGCAGGGCGAGTTTCCGGCCAACGTGTATCCGTGGTTTCGGCTCGCCAACCGTGGCGTTCGTGTCGAGACGGTCCCCACGACGGCACTCGGCTGGCCTGATGAAGATCGGCTCATTGACCGGATGTACGCCCCGGGCGTACGCGTGCTTGCCATTTCTCTCGTCCAATACGCGAACGGGTTCAGAGTCGATCTGGGGCGTCTCAGTCGGGCGAGTCGCGATTCCGGCTGCTTTCTCGTGGTGGACGGCATTCAGGGCGTCGGCCAGGTTCCGTTCGACGTCAAGGAAACCCCGGTCGACATCTTGGCGTGTGGAGCGCAGAAATGGCTGCTGTCACCCTGGGGTACGGGCTTCGTGTTTGTCCGCCGTGCATTGCTGCCGGAGCTGGAGCCGGCGGCGGTGGGGTTGATGGTCTTCGAGGAAGTCGATGAGCGTGTGAGCCCGGCCGGCCACGATCACGAGGTGACCGATGACGCGTGGCGTCCGGACCGAGCGACACTTCCGTTTCAAGATTTCGCCGCCATGGTCGAGAGCATCAGCCTCCTCTTGAAGCTCGGTGCGGACCGGGTCCTCGCGCACCTCAACGAGATCAGGCAACCCGTGCTCGCTGCCGCCGAAACCGGACTGTTCGAGCTGCGATCGCCGGTTGAAGGAACGCATGCGTCAGCGATCGTCGCGTTGAAGATGGCACGTCCCGCGGAAGCGTACGCGGCGCTCAAACGGGAGAATGTGATCTGTTCGATACGAGAGGGCGCGATTCGGTTGTCACCCCACTGCTATAACACCGTGGACGAGATGACGAAGGTGGTAGATGTGTTAACAACGTGCAGGTGAGCGCGCGGTTGGACCATCGATTCAGGGCCGGACGATGACGACACTGTCGTTTTTCTTGCCACGCCTGATCCAGATGTAGTTGCCCGGCAGGACGTGAGCCGGCTCGACCGATGAGTCGGCGGCAACCCGCTCACGGTTTACTTGAATACCGCCCTGTTTGAAGAGACGGCGGAGCTCGCTCTTCGACGTTTGAAGCCGTTGGCTCCAGACGAGGTCGAACGCGCTCATCGGGAGGTCGTCTCGGCGAATGGCGTGCTCCTCGCTCGCATGTAATTCGGCCGCCAGCGTGCTCCACGTTTCCGCAGGCGCCTGACGCGGGTCGAGATCGCCAAACATGATCCGCTGGGCGTCGGCGACGCGACGCGCGACATCGTCGCCGTGAACCCGCGACGTAATGTCCAGCGCGAGCGCCTTGTGCGGGGCCCGCGCGCCCGGGTTCTGGTGGTGTGTCACCATGAGATCGGCGATGTCGGCTTGAGACAGGAACGTGAAATACTTCAACTGCTGCTCGACCTCGACGTCATCGACGTTGATCCAAAACTGGTAGAGGGTGTACGGCGACGTGAGGTCGGCGTCGAGCCAAACACTCCCGGTTTCGCTCTTGCCGAACTTCTTGCCCTCTAGCGTCGTGATCAACGGCGCGCTGGCGCCATGCGCGTCTTTCCGCTCCAGCCGGCGAATCAACTCGACGCCCGCAGTGATGTTTCCCCATTGGTCCGATCCCCCCAGCTGCAACTCGCAGTTCATGGTGCGAAAGAGATGGAGAAAGTCGTACGCCTGGAGCAGCATATAGCTGAACTCGGTGAACGAAATGCCCTCGCTCAGGCGACTCTTGACGGATTCCTTTTGTAGCATGTACGACACGGTGAAGTGCTTTCCCACGTCGCGCATGAACGGTACGAGGTCGAGGTCGCGGAGCCAGTCGGCATTGTTGACCATGGCCGCGTCCGTTGGGGCGTCACCGAACTCGAGAAACCTGGACAGTTGAATTCGCTGCCGCTCCGCGTTCTCCGCGATGATCGTTTCGTCGAGCAGCGGCCGTTCGGCGCTCTTGCCGCTCGGATCACCAATCAATCCGGTGCCACCCCCTACTAGAACGATGGGCTTGCCACCCGCGCGTTGTAAGTGCGCTAACAGCATGACGGGCACGAGGTTGCCAACCTGGAGACTGCGCGCTGTCGGGTCGAAGCCGACGTAACCGCTGATCGGGCCGCGTGCGAGCCGTTCAGCGAGTCCCGGGGTAACATCCTGCAGCAGCCCGCGCCAGCCCAGTTCCTCTAGGAATTGCGTCATGCCGGCAAGGTTAGTGACGCCGTACACGGCTGGCAAGCTGCTGCCGGCCTTACTAGGTTACGACTCTCGAAGACGGGTAGACGAATCACACATGTGGCGTATTCCGAAACTCCAAAAGCCGCTCTGGGTCGCATCGTGGCGGCGAGAGTTTGCCGACTGGCTGTCGCGTTGGTGGGAGGCAGATCTCATCCGCATCGTGGGGCTGTTGAGTCTGGCCCTGCTTGGGGTCTCCTCCGGGCTCGGTTACGGTACGTGGTCGCGCGCCTGCGCGGCGTCGTCGTGTCCCTCCATCGGTGTATTGGAGGGGTATAAACCGACGCAGACGGCGAAGATCTACGCCGCCGACGGTCGCCTCATCCGAGAGCTCGGTACCGAGCGTCGCACGGTGCTGGCCATCGACGAGATTTCGCCCGCGCTTCGGGCCGCGTTCGTCGCGGTCGAAGACAAACGATTCTACCAGCACGGTGGTATCGATGTCCGACGCGTGTTTGGCGCCGTCGTTGCCAACCTCAAGGCGCGCGGATTCGCCCAGGGGTTCTCCACCATCACGATGCAGCTCGCGCGGAACGTCTTCCCAGAGAGACTCCCCAGCACGAAGGACATTCGGCGAAAGATTCGGGAGGCGCGGGTAGCGCTCGAGTTGGAGCGGACATACCCCAAGGACCGGATTCTCGAGCTGTATCTGAATCAGATCTTCATGGGCGGGAGCGCGCATGGGGTCGAGGCTGCGGCGCAAAAGTACTTCGGGAAGTCGGCTCGGAGCGTGAATGTCGCCGAGGGCGCGTTGCTGGCCGCGATCGCCAACGTGCCCAACCGGTACAATCCCAGACGGTTCCCCGATCGGGCGTTGGCCCGCCGGAACATCGTGCTGTCGCTCATGGCGGAGCAGGGGTACCTGAGCCAAGAGGCGGCGGAGCGTTGGAAAGCGTACCCCATCGAGCTGAGTTCTCGGGAAGATTTTGACGACGTCGCTCCGTATTTCGTGGAGTACGTGCGGCAGCAGTTGTTCGACCGGTTCGATCCGGCGCGCCGATCTGGCCTGCGGATCTACACGACGCTCGACCTCGATATGCAGATGGCCGCCGAACGGGCGCTCGAAGAACAGCTCTCCAAGATCGAAGCTGGTGAGTACGGACCGTATCGGCACCCCACGTACCAACAATTTGTCGCCGCAGGTCACAACCCGGATCAGAAGCTGACCGAAACACCCTACCTGCAAGGCGCGCTCGTGACCGTCGAGGCGGAGACCGGCTATGTGCGGGCGATGGTGGGTGGACGCGACTTCAATCACTCGGAATACAACCGCGCGACGCAGGCGGAACGGCAGGCTGGTTCGACCTTCAAACCGTTCGTGTACACTGCCGCCGTCCGTGCAGGCAAACCGGCCAGCTACATCATCGACGACGGGCCGGTGAGCGATTACGACACGAGCGACAGCCTTCCGTGGGAGCCGCAAAACTTCGACGGGCGGTTCCGCGGGCCCATGACCATGCGACGGGGACTCGCGCTGTCGAGAAACCTCGTGGCGATCCGGCTCGGGATGGAGCTGGGTGTCGCGGCCGTGGTCGGTGAGGCAACGCAGTTCGGGATCTCAACCAGGATTCCCCAGTTCCCGTCCAGCTTCATTGGTTCGGCGTCGGTGATTCCGCTGGAGATGGCATCGGCGTATACGACGTTCGCGACACTCGGACAGCGCGCGGCGCCGGTCGCGGTGGTGCGGGTCGAGGAAGAGGATGGGAACATCGTGTGGGAGCCGCAACAGCGACGCCGGGAAATCCTCGACTCCGACCGAATGTGGTTGGTCACCAACATGCTGGAGGGTGTGCTCCAACCGGGTGGAACCGCCTGGGGCACCGTGCGGGGCCCGAACAGTCGGGGGTTCCAACACCCGGCCGGCGGGAAAACCGGTACGACAAACGACGGTACCGACGTCTGGTTCATCGGATTTACGTCCGAGTTGGTCACTGCCGTCTGGGTCGGTCTCGACCGACCGCAAAAGATCAAAGCGAACGCTCAAGGTGGTCTGCTGGCCGCCCCGGTCTGGTCGGCCTACATGAACGACGTGTACGAGGGACGGCCGATACCCTCCGGGTGGGACCGCCCGCCCACCCTGATCTTGCGGGAGGTCGATGGCGTAACGGGGCTCCTGGCCGACCCGTTTTGCCCCCGTGAGGTGCGCGTGTGGGAATGGTTTCTGCCGGGGACGGCGCCGCGGGAATTTTGCCCGGTGCACAACCCGTTTTCTCGTGGAATCACCATGGGTCCCGCGCGGTCGCCCAGCCCCGCCAAGGGGACGCGCTGAAGCCGAAGCGGCTTCTGGCGGGCCATCCCGTCCTCGCATGAAGACCCGTCGCCACGCCGCGATTCTCGATCTCGTTCGCACCCATCGGGTGAAGAGCCAGGAACAGTTGCGTGAGCTGCTCCGGGAGCAAGGTGTGGACGTCACACAGGCGACGCTTTCGAGAGACATTCACGAACTTCGGCTGATCAAGACCACCGATCCCCAGGGAACGCCGTACTACACCCTCCAGACCGACGGCGACGTGCTCCATCCTTCGCTCGAACAACTTCTCCCCACCCTGCTCGTCTCCATTGACGGCGTGGGCAACCTCGTCGTCATCCGGACCCCCGCCGGGAGTGCCAATGCCATCGCCAGCGCGC
This sequence comes from Gemmatimonadales bacterium, assembly GCA_041604955.1. GTDB lineage: Bacteria > Gemmatimonadota > Gemmatimonadetes > Gemmatimonadales > GWC2-71-9 > JBFHWR01. The sequence continues at coordinate 8,132 of JBFIZG010000065.1, forward strand.
TGGACCACCAGGCGTGGAAAGAGGTCATCGGCAACATCGCGGGAGACGATACGATTCTGGTGGTGACGCGCTCGGAGCGCGCGCGTCGCACGGTGACCCGCCGACTGGAGCGGCTCGCAGGCCTCACCGCCTGACCGGCCTGGTCCCGGACGGACTCGGTCCTTGACCAACCTGGTCCTCGACGTATTTTTATGCGCTCAGCTGTATAATTAACTCTACAGGAGGAATTCCATGGGGCCATACGTCGTGCTCGCCTATTCGGGAGGTCTCGACACGTCGGCGATCGTGCCGTGGCTCAAGGAGCGATATCAGGCCCGGGTGCTGTGCTACGCCGCGGACGTCGGCCAGGGCGCCGATGACCTCGTCGGCATCGAGGGCAAGGCCATGCGCGCGGGCGCCGAGGGGTGTGTCGTCGACGATCTCAAGCAAGAGTTCGTCACGGATTTCGTCTTCCCCACCCTAAAGGCCGGCGCCGTCTACGCCCGGACCTATCTCCTCGGCACGGCCATGGCCCGGCCGCTCATTGCCAAGGGGCAGGTGGAAGCAGCCCGGCAAGTTGGAGCGACCGCGCTGGCGCACGGATGCACCGGGAAGGGAAACGACCAGGTCCGCTTCGAACTGGGGTACCAAGGCCTGGCGCCCGACCTCGACATCATCGCCCCCTGGCGGGAATGGGATTTTCGCGGCCGCGAAGAACTCATGGACTACGTCCGGTCGAAGGGGATCGCGCTCCCGTCGAGCGGTCATCGGGAGATCAGCCGCGATCAAAACCTCTGGCACTGCTCGCATGAAGGCGGCCCGGTCGAGGATCCGGGGATGCCGGTCCCGGCCGACCTCTACCTTCGCACGGTCGATCCGGTGGACGCTCCCGACCACCCGGAAGAGATCGCCATTGAGTTCGATGAGGGAACGCCGGTTGGCATCGACGTCGCGCCGCGTGGTCCCGTCGAGCTGGTCGAAGCGCTGAATGACGTTGCGGGCGCGCACGGAGTGGGACGAGCCGACATCGTCGAGGACCGGCTCGTGGGTATGAAGTCGCGAGGCATCTATGAGACTCCTGCGGGCACCGTGCTCCGCGCCGCGCATCGGGCGCTGGAACAACTGGTGCTGGACCGGCGGACGCTTGACCTGAAAGACCAGCTCGCGCCGCGGTACGCGGACTTGGTGTACGAAGGACGCTGGTGGACACCCGAACGCGAAGCGCTCGATGCGCTCGTGAACGTCACCCAACGGCCAGTGACGGGGACGGTGCGGGTCAGTCTCTATAAGGGCACGGTGAGCGTGCTCTCCCGGTCCAGCCCGCACTCCCTGTACGACGCGGAATACGCGACGTTCGAGGCCGATGACGTGTACGACCATGCCGATGCCGCCGGTTTCATCAAGCTGTTTGGACTCCCCGTGCGAATCGCGGCGCGGACCCGTGTGCGCGACGACGTGATGGTGTGAGCGGGAAGCGATCCGATTCCACGGAATCGCACAAGCTGTGGGGTGGGCGGTTTTCGGGAGGGAGCAGCGAGGCGCTCGACGCACTCAACTCGAGCCTGAGCGTCGACAATCGGTTGTGGCCGTACGATATCCGAGTCGCGAAGGCGTGGATCGGAGCGCTGGAAGACGCGGGCGTCATTGACGCGACCGAGGCATCGACGCTGATCGGAGGGCTCGATCGAGTGGCTCAGGTGCTGGAGCGTGGCGAAGAGCTGGACGGTGGTGACGAAGACATCCACACGCTCGTAGAACGGCTGCTCTATCGCGAGGTCGGGGACGTCGCCGGCAAGCTCAACACGGGTCGCTCCCGCAACGACCAGGTCGTGACCGACCTCCGCTTGTGGTGCCTCGACGCGCTCGGCGGGGTCGACGAGGAAGTCTCCGCACTGGGACAAGCGCTGGTTGCGCAAGCCCAGCGCGGCATCGACCTCATCCTTCCCGGATACACCCATGGACAGCGGGCGCAACCGGTTCGATGGGCTCATGTGTTGCTCGCACACGCTTGGCCCCTCGTGCGGAACCGGGCGCGACTCGCCGAAGTCGCCGACCGTCTCTCGGAACTGCCCCTCGGGGCCGGGGCTATCGGCGGGTCCGGGGTACGGATCGACCGGGTCGCGCTTCAGAAGGCCCTTGGGTTCCGACGGATGGCGGCCAATTCCCTCGACGTCACGGGGTCCCGCGATTTCGTTGCGGAGATCCTGTTCGTTCTCGGGATGATCGCGACCGACGTGTCTCGGTTGGCCGGAGAGCTCATGACGTATACCTCATCCGAGTACGGGTTCATCCGGTTGGCGGACGAATTCTGCACCGGATCGAGTCTCATGCCGCAGAAACGGAATCCCGACGTGCTCGAACTGGGCAGGGCCAAAGCCGCCCGTATCGTCGGCGACTTGATGGGCGTGCTGGCGCTCGTGCGGGGTCTCCCCGCCGGATACAGCAAGGACCTCCAGGAAGACAAGGCGTTTCTTTTTGACGCCGTCGATCACTTGGTGCTCACCCTTCCGGCCGTACGAGGGGCGGTCGGGACGCTCGAGACAGTCGAAGGCCGGATGACGGCAGCACTCGATCCGGGCCTCTTGGCGACGGATTTGGCGGACGGTCTGGTCAACAAGGGTGTTCCGTTTCGGGAAGCCCACGCGCTCGTCGGCAAGCTGGTCGCTCAGGCGGAGTCGCTCGCGGTGCCGATCACCTCGGTGCCCGCGGAGGCGTCGCAAAAGATCCACGCGGACATGCCTGATTTGATCGAGGATCTGGGAACCTGGGACGACTCGGTCGAACGGCGCGCGACGATCGGAGGCTCGTCGAGAGCCTCGGTGACCCGGCAGATCGCGGAACTCGAGGACGCTTTCAAGCAGTAGCCACAGTGTCCACAGAGGGATTTCGTGAGGACACAGCGTGAACCGTCTCTGTGATCTCGTGTTGTTGCTCGGTGTGCTCTGTGGCTTCTGAAGGAACGTCGGCCTCCCAATCGACTGCTGTGCGCTCCGCTTCTTGTAGTGGAAACCCGCCCCAGCCGCGAGGCCACAGAGTCCACAGAGGGATTCGTGAGGACACAGAGTGAACCGTCTTGGTGATCTCGCGTTGTTGCTCGGTGTACTGTGTGGCGATTCAAGAAAAACAGGGCGGACGACCTATGCGCGCCTCGTTCCCTCTCGGTGCGTTCTGTGGCTGTGGAGCGGTAAGGGGTTCGACGAGCTGGGACATGGAGGCGGGACGGCAAAAAAAAACGCCTGCGGCGTGCTGAGCCCGGAAGTGTGGTCCGGCTCGTCCCCTCCCTGACGAGTGTGCCTGCCTGGCAGCAGACCACTCAACACGCCGCAGCCGCTGGTGCTCATCCCTCTCTACGTCGGCCCGCCTGCTGGGTTTCAAACGGCGGGGCGTTGGCCTTCACTGATTGGATGCGCCGAGCCCGGGAATGGTTGCACGGGTTCGGGCCGCCGTATGGGGCGCCCATCCGTGAACGTGCGCGGTCTCACGGACTGGGTGGTGATCCACGTTGCATGTTGCTGCACGTTGCATGCAAAGCGGGATCGGCGTAGCGTGGCAAATCGAGCGTTCAGGAGTTAACCCATTGATTTGTTGGAGGTTAGCTTCTGGCATTCCGATTGCGATGGAACAGAGTCGCAGTCCCCGCCAGGCATTGTGCGGCTGGGAATTCGGCGAAGCTCGAACCGTTTTTATTACTGAGGCGCACCGTGACCGATAGATACGCTGCGAGACCGGTTTTGAAGGACACCCGGGGGCTCGCACTGTTTGCGACCATCGCAACGATGGTATTGATCTCTGTTCTGGCAATCGCCGCCGTGTCCGGCGTTCGGACCGTGATTCAGACCGCGCGGGTCGACTACGGCACCTCGCAGGTCTTCTTCGCAGCCGAAGCCGGCGCGGAGGCCGTCATGGCGCAAATCGAAGACGCGCTGAAGGACGGAAAGATTGAGAACAGCGAGATCAACGCGCTCACGCCGCCCGATCTCCCGGGGTTCGAGTTCGAGGACTTCGACGTTTCCAAGATGGGCGACCCTCTCGTGGAGCGCATCACG